>SLMF01000345.1 GCA_007133715.1 Planctomycetaceae bacterium | reverse complement strand
ATGTGTGCGTGGTGGATCCGAATTTCACCAAGGTGCTTCCGTATTTGAAGGCGTCGCGGGCACAGGTCGAATGGGCGGATGGGCTGGTGATCAACAAGATCGATCTCTTGGGCGAGTCGGGTGCCCAGCGGCTGGCGTCGGTGGTCCGCGATCTGAACCCGCGCGCCGCCCAGCTGCAGGTCGCTTACGGTCGCGTCGACTGGCAATGGTTGCAGGGTTTGCAGCATGTGCCGTGTCAGGCGGAACCGACCACGGCACCTCCCGAGGAATTGGCCACGTGTTCGATCGTAGCCCGCCGGGGGGACCGCAACGCGTTCCACGCCGCCTTCGCCCAGATGCAGGACCAACTGTTGCGACTGAAAGGCGTGGTCGACTGGGGCGAAGGGCCCGTGCTGGTCGAGGGCGTATTTGACCAGCTGACCGAACGGCCATTCCAGGGCGAACGGCCCCGTTTCGGAATCACCGTGATCGGTTGGAAAACCACGGCCGAACGTCTGACGCAAGCCTTTGCACCCACCCTGCAACGCACCGATGTCCCCCTGGTGAACCTGACGCTGGGCAAGTCCGGCTAAGCAACCGGAGCGTGAACTCCCATCGGTCATTGGTCATTTCAGGGCCTACGGCCGTGAACGGTTAGCTCCCACAATACCCAGGATTTATGCCCCAGGATCTTTGCTGGTCGATTCCGGCCGGCGCAGGCGGTAGGCGCGTGGCGTCAGCCCCATCTGCCGTTGAAAAAAACGCGTCATGTGGGCCGGGTCGTCATAGCCCACGGAGCGGGCGAGCCGGGCAATCGGTTCGTCGGAAGTCAACAACCGCCGGGCGATATGGGCCGCCCGCTGGCGGTTGATCTCCGTAAACACGCAATGACCAACGGCTCGACGAAAACGGTTGTTCAACGTCCGTTGGGAAAGCAGCGTGGCCTCGACCACCTCGCGGATCGGCAGCACGCGGTGTGCATTCCTACGGATGAACCGGACCGCCTTGACCACTTCTTCGTCCGCGATGGCCAGCATGTCGGTGGACTGCCGGACGACCAAATGACTGGCGTGGACGCGGACGTCCTTTTTGTTGGTTGTCTGACCGGCCATGAGTTGGTCAAGTCGTTCCGCGGCCTCGTATCCAGCACGTTCGACGGCAAAGGCGACGCTCGACAGGGGCGGGGTGGTCAACTCGCAAATCAATTCGTCATTGTCCACACCGACCAAGGCAATCTGGTCCGGGACGCGGAGTCCGTGAATTCGGGCCATTTCCAGCAGTGAGCGGCTGAAATCATCGTTACAACCCAGGATGCCCACCGGCTTGGGCAAAGATTTCAGCCACGTGACCGTAGCGGCCTGGTGGTAAAAACGCTTGGCAGCTCGTCTGGCCAGCGGCACTAAGTGGACGTTCACGCGATGCCCGGCTTCGGCCAGCCGGTGGCAAAAGGCGGTACACCGTTCGACCGACCACGCCGCCCGGTCGAACCCGGCAAAGGCAAAGTTCGTCAAACCCAGACTGAGCAAGTGCTCGGCCGCGATGGCGGCCACCCCCGCGTTGTCGCCGATCAGATTCACCGCACCCGCCGTCAGCCCATATACGGGGATCACCATCAGAGGGATCCCCAGACTCAACAACGGTTCGACCAAGCGGCATTCGTTCAGAATAATCCCGTCGGGCTCGCTGTTGCGAATCTCTTCCCACGATTGCGTTACGTACCCGTAAAAATGCTGGTAATGCTCGACGGGGCGCAGCACCACCCAGGGGCTGTGGAGGTTGGTATACCGCGCAATGCCGCGCAGCATACCGCGCTCGAAGCCCCGTCCTTTATCCAGCAGCATGGCCACCTTGGGGAGGGGGTTCATGGGACCTTCTTTCACCGTTTGCCGATCTGGGTTGCATTGTCTTCGACGGCGGCCTGGACGGCCAGCCCTCCCAGAGTTCCGGGGAAACGATCCGTGGCGTTTCCTGCCACGTCAGGAGGGGTATGGCAACCGCCCGCCCTGAAGATGGCCTTTCCGTTAATGGCTGTTTTTTTGCGAAATAAGGTATGGCTTCTGCGGTTTGCCGGGTTATGTTGGGCGAATCATGGAAGCTTAACGGTTTCCTGGGGTCATGGCTGTTCCTGGGTTGTGTTTTTGTGGTGTCACAAGATTGGGGCAAATGAATATGGCTAGAATAGACTCTCCCGTTACGAGGGGCCGAGGCCGCGGCTTTACGCTCGTCGAACTGCTCGTCGTGATCGCGATCATCGGTGTCCTGGTCGCGCTCCTGTTGCCCGCGATTCAGGCGGCGCGGGAGGCGGCGCGGCGCTCGCAGTGTTCGAATAACTTGAAGCAGTTGACTTTGGGCTGCTTGAATTACGAATCCACCTATGGTTACCTGCCGGCAATCGCGATTGGCCATGATGGACGGGGCGACTTGAACTACGACAAAGCGATGATGACCTGGGGCATCGCTATCTTGCCCTTTATCGAACAGCAGGCTCTTTACGAGGAATACGACGAAACCAGGCGGATGTATCAGCAAGCAACCAGCTTTTATCGAGCCCACGTGGGCACATTCAAATGCCCGAGCGATCTGCCCGACCACCTGGTCTATGTGAACTTCGCGTCCAACCGCCCCCCGCAAGGAAAAGGGGGATTCGCTGCAACGTCGTATGCCGCCAATGCCGGGGCAACCGTCTTGGACCCTAATTCGGCGTTGGCTTCAGCTTATTGCCACCCGCAGTGGGTGGTCCAGGGCAATACGGTTCCTTATCGACAATGGGCAGGTCCGATGGAGATCGTTTTCTGGACCGTAACACCCGAGCGGCGACGGGAGGACGTGATTATTGCGGGAGCCGAATGAGGCGTTTCGCGCCAAGGCGGCTTATCGCGTGGATCACACGATGCGCACTGCGAACGAAAGTTGCCTACCAAGGAGTCAACCGATGCAAACAACTCGAACCTGGGCAGGGCGGTTCCTGCTGATTCTGGCGGCTCTCGCGTGCGCGGAGCCGCCCACGGCCGACGCTGACGAGAGCGGCCTGAGCGACGGTATCAAGCGGGCCATGCAAGCGCTGGAGGAGGCGGCGCCCGAGGTGGCGACGGACGCCACCCGGCCAGGCTTCCACCTACTGCCGCCCGCACGCTGGATGAACGACGTGTGCGGCGGATTCCATTATCGAGGATGGCACCACGTGTTCTATCAGCATACGCCCTACTCGGATCAATGGGGCACCGATAACGGCGTGGGTTGGGGACACGCCCGCAGCAAGGACCTGGTGCACTGGGAACATCTGCCCCCGGCACTGATGCCGGCCGACGGGCACGACAACCGGATGGACGCCTCGGGCAGCGCGTTCGTCGACGGTCGAGGTCAACCCGTGCTGTTCTTCGCGAAAACGCCCCGCTCCGGCCCGCGCGAGCAGTGGGCCGCGGTGCCAGTGGACGACCAGTTGATCCGTTGGCGCCGCCTCGATATCGGCCTGGCGCCGGGTCGAAGCGGCGTGCCCGCCGGTATTTCCCGCGGATGGGCCGACATGTTCGTTTTCGAGGCAAACGGCCGGGTGTTTGCCGTCTTCAAGGCGAGCAACGGGTTGCTGGTCGAAGCGCAGAATGCGGACCTGACCCAATGGAAAGCCGTTGGGCGAATTCAGGGCGTCGCCGGCGAGTGTCCCAACCTGTTTCCGCTCGAAGACCGCTATGTGCTCATCCGCTCGACCTACCCGATCAGCTATATGGTGGGCCAATTCTGCGCTGCGGACTTCGCCTTTCACCCCGGCGGGAATCTCGTGCGTACGCTCGACTACGGCTACGGCCCCCGAAGACCCGGCCCTTGGACCCGCGGGTTGTACGGGACGACCGCTTTTCAGGACGCCCGAGGGCGGACCGTGCTGATGGGTTGGGTCAGCGGTTTCAAGGAAGGGCGCGGCTGGAACGGATGCGCGAGCCTGCCCCGGGTGCTGACGCTCACCGGCGACGACCAGCTCATCCAGACTCCGCTGCCGGAACTTGCGGGCCTGCGCGACCGGCAGGCGGCATGGCAAGGAACGCTGGACAACGAAGCCAAGGTCCTGGCAGGTATTAGCGGCGATATGCTGGAAATCCGCGCGCGATTCCGAGCTGGGTCGGCGGCCACCGTCGGGCTGAACCTGCGGCCGGAGGGACGCGATAGCGGCGCGATCGCCATACGCTTTGCCGACGCCGAACTCGACGTGGCCGGCACGCGCGTTCCCGGTGCGTGCTCCGCCGACGGGACGCTGAAGCTGCACGTGTTCTTCGACCGGTCCGTCCTGGAGGTGTTCATCGACGACGGGCGCAAGTCGGTCACGAAAGTGGTCTATCCGCCGGAAGGGCAGCGTCTTGAAGTCGAAGCGTTTGCCGAGAGTGGTGCAGCCGAGGTCGTGTCGCTGAGGGCATGGACCCTGAAGTCGATATGGCACGGCCCATGACCCACCGGGCCGGACACTTCGGTCGCGCGCCCTCGAGAATGAATAGAGGTGACGGTGAGCAGGACATTTGACTACTTCGTGCGGCAGATGACGGACAGGAATGTCCATCCAACTTTTTGATTTCGTCAAAAAACTCGTGGCCGGATCTTTCGACAAGAAGGAAGCGAAAGGATATGGTTAACATTGTGAAGAAACATGCCCGTATCACGCGGCGGCGGTTCCTGGGCGCAGCCGCTGCGAGCGTGGCCGCGCCTTGGGTCCTGCCCGCCAGCGTTTTGGGGCGCGACGGTCGTGCGGCGCCTAGCGAGCGAGTGAATCTCGGACTGATCGGGCGAGGCTGGATCATGGGCGCCCGCCACGTTCCCCTGTTCCTCGGCCAGGTTCCGCACGGCTCCAGCGGCGACCCGCAGCACCCGATGGACGATGTGCGAGTCTTGGCCGTCTGCGATGTCGATGCCAACCGCCGCCTGGCTGCCAAGAAGCATGTCGAGGCGGCCTACCGCGACGAGCGGACCTACGGCGGCTGTGCCGAGTACAATGATTATCGGGAGTTGTTGGCACGTCAGGACATTGATGCGGTTTGCATCGCCACGCCCGACCACTGGCACGCGCTGGGTGTGATCCACGCCTGCCAGGCCGGCAAGGACGTCTTCTGCGAGAAGCCACTTACCCTGACGCTGCGGGAGGCGCAGCGGATCGTCCAGGCGGTGGGCAAGCACCAGCGGGTATTCCAAACCGGCACGCAGCGGCGGGCCAGCCACCACTTCTGCCACCTGGTCGAGTTGATTCGCAGCGGGCGTTTGGGAAAGATTCACCGGGTGGAGGTCAGCATCGGCAACCCCAGCTACTGGTGCGATTTGCCCCAAGAGACGCAGGAGCCCGGACTCGACTGGGACCTCTGGCTGGGCCCCGCACCTGAGCGGCCGTACCATTCGATCCTCAGCCCGCGGGGCGTGCATGACCACGCACCGCAGTGGCGTCGTTATCGGGAGTACGCGGGCGGGCGGCATGCGGATTTGGGCGCCCATCT
>SLMF01000629.1 GCA_007133715.1 Planctomycetaceae bacterium | reverse complement strand
GCGACAACCCCCAGGCGTCATTCGAGATCTGCCTGGCCGATTTGAACGACGGGCCGCGGATGGAAAGCCTTTTCCAACGCTACCGTCCGACGATCGTGTTCCATGCGGCGGCCTACAAGCACGTGCCCTTGATGGAGAGCCATCCGGGCGAGGCGGTCAAGAACATCACGCTGGCAACTTGCCGTCTGGCGGATCTGTCCGAAACCCACGGGGTGAAGTCCTTCGTGATGATTTCGACCGACAAGGCCGTCAATCCGAGCAGCGTGATGGGTGCCTGCAAACGGCTTGCAGAAACTTATATTCAAGCGCGGGCAGGGGAATCGGCGTGCGATTTTGTCACGGTTCGGTTTGGTAATGTGCTGGATTCGGCGGGCAGTGTGATTCCGGTGTTCCGCGAGCAGATTGCCCGGGGGGGCCCCGTGACCGTGACCCATCCCGAGATGGAACGGTTTTTCATGACGATCCCCGAGGCGTCGCAACTGGTGATCCAAGCCGGAGCGATGGGTCGGGGCGGCGAGATCTTCGTGCTGGATATGGGCGAACCCGTGCGGGTGGCCGAGTTGGCACGGGACCTGATCCGACTGTCCGGCCTGCGCGTCGGCGAAGACATCGCCCTCGAATATACGGGAATTCGCCCAGGCGAAAGATTGTATGAGCAGTTATATGGTTATGCCGAGCGACATCTGCCCACTTGCCACCCGAAGATCTTTGTTGCTGAAGGTGACAAGTCGGATTTGGCGGTTCTCGAAGGCGGTCTGAGTTTCCTACGCGAAATCGTCAATGGTTCCGCCACGCGTATCCTGCAAACACTCCACAACATCGTACCGGATTACAGGACAAACGATCGCTCGAAGCCGCCCGCTCCGGTAGCAAAAAGGAGCGGGCCGCGTTCGCGCCTGACCATGCCGCCACCGGCTGTCGAGGAATACCGGTGCGAGACGGATCGCTGCTGGGAGTATCCTTCGAACCGTGGCAAACCTGCTCCGACACGTGCAGGCGAGTTAGCAGAAATCCACCCCCCTGGCTGAGGTTCCCAATCCCCGGCGATCCTGCTCGACCTCTTGTTCGGAAGAGTCATCAAGCTCCACAAGAAAAGCAAGGCAAGCACGAGTGATACGACCATGTTCTCCCCCCTTGTGTTTCCCGAATACCAATCCTTGACCACGCATCGGGCACCGGCTCGACCACCGTTTTCGAGCCAGCTGACTGGCGATGGGGAAAACGCAGGTACGGTTGGGCAATGCGGTTCCGACCGGACCCGTGCGTCCCACCCGCAGGACAGCCGGCCGCTCGTCCAGGCGACCGCGACAGCCGTCCCCTCGTTACGCACGAATACCGTCTGGACGCTGGCCGGAAACCTCGTTCACGCCGCCGCGCAATGGGGGATGATCATTGCCGTCGCGAGGCTGGGCGGAACCACCATGTTGGCCTCGTACGCGCTGGTTCTGGCGCTTGTGACTCCCCTGTTCCAATTGTCCAACTTGAATCTGCGCTCGATCTGCATCACCGATACCCCGGCCCGCTTCAGGTCCAGCGACTATCTGGTTCTGCGGGGCCTCACCGGTTGTCTCGCCCTCGCGCTGGTTTTCGTCTCTCCCCTGCTGTGGCCGCAGTTCTGGCACCTATTCCCGCTGATGGTGGCCTTGTCCCTGGTGCGAGTTGCCGAAGCGTTCTCGGACATCCTGCATGGTTTTCACCACCAGCGGGAGCAGATGCAGCTGATCGCCGTCGCCCGTGCGTTGCGAGCGTTGCTCTCACTGGTCACGGTAACCGTGCTGTTGTTCTGTCAGACGAGTCTTGCGACGGCCGTGGGCGGAGTTGCCCTGGTGCATACCCTGTTCCTGCTGCTGATGGACATTCCCAATGCCAGGCGGATTCCGAGGGTGTCGGTGTCGGCGGGGTCGCCGCGTGTTTTTCACCACCGCCGTGTGGCAACCCTGCTTCTGCTGGCCTTGCCGCTGGGGTTGAATGCCGCGTTGCTCGCTCTGAATTCCAATCTCCCGCGTTACGTGATCGCGTACTATTTGGATGCGGCGGAACTCGCCTATTTCGCTGCCGCCGCCTATCTGCTGGTAATCACGGATCTGATTGTTCGCAGCGCACACCAAACCGCGTTGCCACGCCTGGCCAAACTGGCTCCCGAAGGCCGCCTGCGCGAGTTCCGGCAGGTCCTCCTGAAACTGGTGCTGCTCGGCTGCCTCTGCGCGACTCCCCTGTTGGTCGTCGTGTGGTTGGGCGGGGAGGATTTGCTGGGCTGGATCTACGGCTCTGAATATCGTCACGTCGCCCAGGTCTTCCTCTGGCTGATGGTGGCCAATTTCGTCTGGCACACCAGCATCCCCACCACGGCTTTGTTGGCCCTCCGTTACTACTGGTCGACGTTCGCGATCCGAGCGGGCAGTACCTTGTTGATTCTTGCCGCGGCCATCCTTTGGGTTCCCTGCTTCGGATTGTTGGGAGCCGCCTGGGCGGTCCTGGCTGGGAAGACAGCCACTGCTGTGGGAACCGGGGTGGTGACCGTCTGGGCACTCCGCAGACTGCGCCCCGCTCCGCTCTCGGATTCCTCGCGGTGCCAGGGGGCAGCTGGTGCTGTCAGGCGTTATGACGTGGCCGGCCGTTTTCGCTGGAAGTGCGACCCCCATGCCTCCCCTTCATCCTAAACGACGAGTTCGCTGTGTTGCACATTGAGTTCTTTGGTACTCCCGGATCAGGAAAGAGCACGCTTGCCAACGCTTTGGAACAGTGCTTGTGCAGCATGGGTTACCGCGTCACTCAGTGGGGCGATCACCGAACTACGAACCTGTCCACCGATCTCTTGGCTCGCCCAGCGGGCTCGGCAGGAGCCGCAATGCGGGGCCTGCCTCGCTTGGCAAGGTGGACTCCCACGCTGCTTTCCTGGTCGCACATTCTGTTGGCCAAACCTTCGACAGCTGGGCTTCGGCACCGCCTGGCTCGCGCTCCCTGCCTGGTCAAAGAGGTCATCAAGCGGACGCTGTTGGTTCAGGATCCCCGGTATGATGTCGTGATTTTCAATCAAAACGTGCTGCAGACCTTGAGTTCTTTCATCGATGAGCAATACGAAATACCGCTGGAATCGATTGGGCGTTTTTTGAAACCCTTGGTATCAGACTCGGTCGGGGTGACCGCCAGCATTTTCGTGTACGTCCGTTGCGAAAGTGCGACTGCTCTGCGGCGAGTCCGCGCCCGAGAGCGTGGCTGGCGGTATGGGGCCCGCCGTAACGACGAGCGGTTGCTCCGGGAAGTGTACCCCAAGATCCGCGGTTTTTGTGACACCTGTTATGCGGCCCTGCCTCCCGCGTCCCGGTTTTGCCTGTGCAGCGACCATTCTCGCGCACCCGCCCAAGATGCGTTTCAGCTCTGCCAGCGGTTACGGCGCGAGGGCCACCTGAGCGACGCAGCGGCTGCGGAGTTGCGTTATGGGGGAGCTGCCCCATGATGCGTTCTTACCTGCCGTATGCGAGTCTTTTTGCGTTGCAGATCGCCATGCATCTGAGTGATGCGGCTGCTGCAAAAACGGCTTTCTTGCTGCTTGCCTGCCTGTTTGCCGCCCAGGCGCCGAAGTTCGGCATTTTCGCGGTGCTGATCTCTTTGCCCTTCCACGGGCTGAAGATCGGGGCGATCCCCGCCCCGTTCCCCGCCGTGGTGCTGACCGCCGCCTTTGCCGGCACCGTGATCCGGCGGGTGGCCCTGCTCCGGCTCGATGCCGCCCGGGCCCGAGAACCCGGCTCTTCTCTGGCCAATTTCCTTTCGGTCAGCCTGATCCTCTGCCTGGGGCTGATTAACCTGTACCGAGATCAAAGCCCGGACAGGATCGGTCATTTGCTCCTCTTCTGCATTGCCGTGTCTTACTGCTTCGTCATTTACGACTACATGGCTTCGGGCCGTGTCGATACGTTTCACTTGATGTCCGTGCTGGCAATCGCCACAGTGCTGGCGGGGGTCGTGGAAGTTTATCTGGGGGGCTACGTCGGTTCCGCTCGCCGGCTGGCGGTGGCCGGAAACATCCGCGCCTTGGCCAATACCTGCGGATTTGTCTGCGTCGGGTTTGCCGGTTACCTCCTGTTCGCCTCGCGACCGTGGCAGCGTCCACGCCTCGGCTCGGCACAGCGGGGCAAGCCCTGGCTCCTCCCGCTCGTCCAACTGGCCTGCGTGGGGACGCTGCTGCTGGCGACCCTTTCCCGCGGTGTGATTGTGGCCGTGCTGGCTGCCCTGGTTTCCGCAGGATTGGTGCTGCTGTTCCGCGTGCTCCATAAGCGGGCGCGTCTTACAGGAAACCTGTTCTTGGGGGCGGTCACTCTGGCATTGGGTGCCGGGGTGTTTCTGAGCGGTGAGTACGGAGACCGACTGTTCAGCCGCCTGCGGGAATTTCAGGACGGCATCGAGGTGCGGGCCGAACTCTGGGACGCGGGGGTGGGCGCGATGACGCCCACACAAATCGTGTTCGGCTCGGGGATCGCCAGCTACCGTGAACTGGCCTCCCTTGCGGGTTACGACATGTACGCTCATTCCGTCTTTATCGACACCTTTACCTCGTTCGGCTTGATCGGGCTGGTGGCCCTGGGCTACCTGCTCACCCGGAACCTGCTGGCGGCTTACGCGCACAGTGATCTGTTGAGTACGGCTCTGTTGAGTTTTCTCGTGTATTCTCACTTGACCCACGGAGCGATCAATTCCGTTACTTTTCTCGTGTTCCTGGCCATCACCTGCGGCGGGGTGAGCAGGTTGGCAACGGTACAGGCCAGCCCCTGTCGGCAGTTGCGCAATCGGCAGCCCCAGCGCCGAAGGCAGATCAATCGGCTGAAGACCGTTCGGGGCGCCGGCGGGCGCCGCCAGCCAGTGAGCACCGGCACTGGCAGGCCTCGTGTAAATACGTGGAAAGCGGCCCCTGCCAGCTCCCTGCGCCCTGGCTGGCGTCCACCACAATCGGGAACTCTTTCTGAGGTATCGTAGCATGTACGTCGCATTGTTGGCGGGATGGAATGACATACACACCGTACGCTGGGCGAACGCGCTGGCCACACGGGGACTCACGATCCGACTCTTTACACAACATGCAGGAAAAGAGCCGTTGCATCCTGCAGTACAGGTCCGCCTACTGCCGTTTCGGGGGCGACATGGTTACTTTCTCAACGCCCTTCCGCTCATGTATGCTTTGAGAAAGTCCCCGGTCGATCTGGTGCATGCGTTGTACGCAAGCGGCTACGGTACCCTGGCTCGTCTGAGCGGATGCCAGCGCAAGCTGGTGTCGGTGATGGGCGCCGATGTCTATGATTTTCCCCGATGTTCGCGTCTTCATCGGCGGCTGGTTGTCGCGAATCTGCGGGCGGCGGCAATTGCGTCGACGAGTCACTGTATGGCTCGGGAGACACATCGACTCGCCCCCGACCTGGAGTTTCCCACCGTGACGCCCTGGGGTGTCGATCTGGAGAAGTTCCGGGCCCTGG
>SLMF01000530.1 GCA_007133715.1 Planctomycetaceae bacterium | reverse complement strand
GCCGACCGGGGTGACAGCGGTCACGAAGCGATCCTGCGGGATTTCCGCGAGATGATCCCGGCACTCGCACGCAAGCTGCAGCAGCGAGGCGTCCCCGGCGTCTTTTTGGACCTGGAACCGCATGTGAAAGGTGGCGGCCAGTTCGGCGGCTTCAGCGGCCCCGACGGTTTCGGTGTGGCTCTGCGAGCCCTCTGCCGCGTGCTGGACTACGTCGGCATCGACTACCACCTGCGCGATTTCGAGGACATCAAGGCGGCTCGCGGCAATTGAGCGTCGGAGTCGAACCGGGTCCCGGCGAAATAAGGTTTCCCGTGCCACCGCCGGGGCCGCACAGGCTCCACGGCCCTGCTTCACCGGAATCTTGTGGGGCGCCGAGCCTCAGTCGAGGGACCAAGCCACGTGAAAACCGGCTCGGTCCAACCAGCCTGCCACCTCCGCCGGGTCGCGACGGTCGGCTACCGGAAATTGCTGCCCCCCCACCGGCGGATACTCCGTATACCCACCCGGCGTCGTGGAACTGCCGGCACTCATCTGGGTAATGCAGATTGCTGCCAAGCGGTTTCGCAATGCGGGCAACTCCCGCGTCGACAGGACCAGTTCGGCCGTCGGGAACGCCATCCGCAACGCACAATAAGCTCGCAACAGCTGATCGTCCGAAATCGACTGAGGCACCCGAAAATCGGCAGGCGCTTCGTGAATCCGAGGCAGACTGAACGCCAGCGTGCAGGTTGGGAATCGCTGCCGCAAATAGGCTCCGTGCCGCATCAGGGACCGCAACTCCTGCCGCAACTCTCCCAAACCCAACAGCACGCCTAAACCCAGCCGGTCCATGCCCGCTTCCGCAGCCCGGTCCGGACCCTCCAGACGCCAATCATAATGCGATTTCGGGCCGCGAACATGATAATCAGCGTACCGCGCCCGATCATACGTCTCCTGGTACAGCGTCACACCGCACACCCCCGCCCGCACCAATTGGCCATATCCGGCCGTGCCTTGTGGTGCAATCTCGACCGCCGGGATGATCCCCCGTTCCCCGAACGCCAACGCAATCCGGCAGTAATAGTCCGTGGTGGTCAACTGCGGGTAATCCCCGCCCACAATCAACAGATGGCCAAAACCCCACTCCTGCAGCAAGGCCATCTGCTGCCGAGCTTCGTCCAGCGACAGGTGGCGGCGAGGAATCTCCCGCGGATAGCGAAAACCGCAATACGTGCAGAAATTGATACAGTGACTGGATACATACAGAGGGGCGTACAGCAGCATCCGACGCCCACAGACTGCTCCGCCTGCGGATGATTCGGACACGGTAAAGTGCTGTTCCGTGAGACTCCGCGCTCGCTCGGCCACCTGGTCCAGCGGCTGCCGCGAGTCCAACGCCTCCAAAGCGTCTCGGATCGACGCGGGCTCCGCCGAATCCGACTCCACCGCCTGTGCCGTTCGGCGTGGTGGCAGCGCCGGCCCGTCGGTCAACCGCACCGTCACCTCCTCCAATGCCCCCAGGAACGCTTGATCCTCCCGTTCTAACCAGCTGGCCCGCTCCTGGAGATGCTGGTATCGCCAGCGTTCCAATCGTGAGGCCAGTCGCTGTCGTGCGTCCTGCGACCCCTCCATCAAGACCGGTTCCACTTGCTTCAGTAAATTCAGATGATACTGCGCATGGGGGTCATGCTGCTGCAGCCAGTCTGCGAAATCGACCAAGTCCGGTAGGGTGTCAGAACTCATAACTCGATTGGAATGAAAGAAGCGTGCTTGCGACGGGGCTCATTCTACTGCACCGCGTCACGTTTCGAAATGGCCAGGGGAGTTTAC
Organism: Planctomycetaceae bacterium; assembly: GCA_007133715.1. Lineage (GTDB taxonomy): Bacteria > Planctomycetota > Planctomycetia > Pirellulales > Pirellulaceae > SLMF01. The sequence continues at coordinate 3,656 of SLMF01000530.1, read as the reverse complement.
GTCCCGGAAAACCACACTTATGGCTCACAAAACGGGTCGATGTCCTCGAATCGCTTTTTTGGGGTTCTACGTGGAGTTTGAGCAGCATGTTTTGTTCCCCCCGTCGCTCCATCCGGTTTCTGGCCGCCCTGATGTTGTGGGGGCCTACGGGCAACAGCTCAGCTGGCGAACCGATGCGGTTGATTCAGGACGGTCAAGCCGGGGCGGTGGTCGTGATCCCGGATTCCGCCGGTCGGCACGCGCTCGAAGCCCAGGCGGCGAGTCTTCTGGAGCATCGACGAGCTGTTGGCGGCTTATGGCCTGGAGGGCTGAGGCGGTGGGCGGGGGTCACGAGCTTGTGGTTTTTGTGTAAACCTCCCAATTCCCGAAAAGACACGCTCGGGGCGGGGCCGCCGACCGCCGAAACGAACGGGCGTGGACGAAATTCGGGAATCTGTCTGGTCACGCACCGCGTTTTCGCGTATGAAAGGCGATTGTTTCGGAAACCCGTCATTAAGACGCCTACGTTTCGGTCTCTAGCGGTCTGTCAGCCATGGATGTCGACAACCCCATCAGCGTGCCCTACCCAGGCGTGTGTTCGCTGCCAGAGGACGCTCAAACCCAATACGGCGAGAGCGAGCCGATTGTGATCACCGGCGTTGGCCTGATCGGTTCGCTGGGTACAGACCGGGAGACATTGTGGCGGCGGTTGCAAGCCGGTCGCAGCCACATTCGCCATTTGACGGGCTTGCGAGGCATCCCGGATGGCCAGCTGTTGGGCGCTGCCGTGGATCTGCCCGAGGAACAGCCCTCGCGTCTGAAAGTCTTTCCGCTGGCCGAACGGGCGGCGGACGAGGCGTTACGGGATGCGCGGATGAACTGGGCCGATATCGATCGCACCCGGTTTGGCTGTTCGATCAGTAATCACATGGGTGATAGCACCTGGGTGGACGAGCAATTGGGTTTGCGTGGGGCTGCGGACCCTCGCCACACCCCGTGGTGGGAGCAGTTTTTTCCCAACACGACGTGCTACCATTTGGCACGCCGCTACGGGCTGGGCGGACCGCGTCTGAGTTATTCGACCGCCTGTGCCAGCAGTTTGATCAGCGTCTTGGCGGCGGTGCGCGCGATTCGGGACGATCAGTGCGACATCTGTCTGGCCGGTGGTGCCGACGCGATTGATCCGCTGTTCGTGGCCGGTTTTCGCAAGATGAAGGTTCTGGCGTGGAACGCCGATCCAGGGCAGGCTTGCCGCCCCTTCGACCGCAACCGCTCCGGTTTTGTCTTGGGCGAGGGTGCGGCGATTATGGTTGTCGAGCGGTTGAGTCATGCGTTGCGGCGCGGGGCCCGGATCTATGCGGAGGTCAAAGCTTGCCGCTCGTTGGCCGAAGCCCATCACGTGACGGGCTTGGACAGCGAGAGCGAGGCCTTGGCCTATCTGATCTCGTCGACACTTCGCTCGGCTCGCTTACGGCCTTGCGACGTGGGCTACATCAACGCGCATGGAACGGGCACGTTGCAGAACGATCTGGTCGAGATGCGGAGCATTCGGGAGGCGTTTGGTTCGGCCTTGGATCGGGTCTGTGTGAGTTCGACGAAATCCTCGTTGGGGCACATGATCAACGCGGCGGGCGGGGCCGAATTGGCGGTGACGCTGCTGGCGATGCGAGACGGTTTTGCTCCGCCCACGTTGAATTTGACGGACCCGGATCCCGAGTTGCGTTTCGACTGTGTGCCCCTAGTGGGCCGTCGGAATCGGTTCCAGCATGCTTTGAAGCTATCGGTGGCTTTTGGCGGTCATTTGGTGGCCGTGGCGTTGAGTCGTTGGAACGACGCGCAGACCGGATTCCAGTATCCGAGCGAAACGCGGCGGGCGGCTTGAATCGCCGCGGGCGGCGGGGCAGGCTTCTTCAATCGCCACGGCTAAATCGGCCACGGCGTCGGCTCCCTGATTGCTCGCGGGCAAGCCGAATTCGGCCTGGAACGCAAACGAACTGCCACATCCCACCTCGCTCTGCACACGCATCGTGCCGCCCAAACGCTCGACGATGTACCTGAACTTGATGGCATTGTCGGCCAGATTCAACAGCACCTGCCGCAGACGCAAGGGGGCGCCCAGCATCTGCTGCGGAAGTTCGGGATCGATGAAGTAACACATGGCCAAGTCCCTTTCGGCGGCTTTCAGCTCCAAAAGGTCGGCCAACTGCGTCACCACTTCCCGGAGATCGAAGCGAAGTGTCTCGACGGTCAGCTTGACCGCTTCGATCTTGGAAAAGTCTAAAATGCCGTTCAACACGCCCAACAAGGCCAGGGACGCGGCGTTGACCTTGCCCAGGTAATCCCGCTGCTGCGCGCTCAATTCCGTTTGCAGAGCCCGTTGCGTCAGACCGATGACCGCGTTCATCAGCGTGCGGATCTCGGATCGGCTAAGGCATCTTCTCCAACGCCTGGCGCGCCGCATTCGACTCCGTGACGCCCTTGCGCTGGGCGGTGACATCCCGCATGACCATCACCACCATGTCCTCCAACACGGTGCTGTGAAAGGCCACATCCCGCACCGTCCCATCCTTGGCCCGCATCGGCAACTCGCGCTCCTCCGTCAGCCCGTCGCCGTCACGCGCCCGCGCCACCGCCTCGCGATACCAGCTGTTGACGCCGTGACGCATGATCGGGTTCGGATAGACCTGGCGGGCCCCATCCTCGATCGTGGGAACGGCGTCCAGCGTATAGCCCAAAAGTTCGGTCAACCGCCGGTTGATCAGCAACGTGCGGTGCCGCGGACGAACCTCGCCGATCAGGACCGCAAACGGTTTTAAAAAAAGAAGTGCGACTTGGGTCTCCGCCGGAAGCCTTCAATCTACATAAGCGGGAGTACATGGACAAACATACCCCCCCCACAGGAACTATTCCGGTGAAAACGGGTTGGGAAACAACGCCCAGCGCGACTCAAGTCAACGCCGAGTCGGGGTTCCATGACATTTGGGGCAAGCTCGCTTGCGGCCGCAGTGGCAGCGCCAGGACGTGTCGTCGCAGTCGGCGTCTCGGTTCAGCCGTCCGCCCCGTGTCTCGGCCCCGCTCCTCGCTCCCGCGGCGAAGCCGCTTCGTCCAACACGGCAAGACTCCAGGTTCACGGAACCGCAGAACGCCCGGGTCTAGAAAAGCCCCCAAATCGGTGAGCATCTACGCTCCCCGAGCGGCGTTATACCGCCCAATGTGGGTCGGAATCTCCGAGACCGACACGGTTTTGTTCAGGCCGCTACGAAGTCCGTAACTTCTCAGCCTCCGCTTCCAACCGGGCAACTTCCGCCTCTAACCGCTCCACTTCGCCCGGTTCATCCGGCTGCTTGCGTGCCCCCGCTAATTGCTGCCGCACCAACTGCAGACGCTGACGTACGATTTCCAGTTTCTTCTTGGCTCTCTTGTCCATCACTCCCTCGGCTCCCGCCCGGCAGCGGCAGACGGCGTCTTGCCTCCCCCAACCGGTTCCCAACAGGCCCTAACAAAACCGCTTAGAAGCCCTAACAAAACTGCTCAGAGGCCCTAACAAAACTGCTCGGCGCGGGTCTCTGACCCCAACTGCTCGGCGCGGGTCTCTGACCCCAACTGCTCGGCGCGGGTCTCTGACCCCAACCGCTCGGCGCGGGTCTCTGACCCCAACCGCTCGGCGCGGGTCTCTG
>SLMF01000636.1 GCA_007133715.1 Planctomycetaceae bacterium | reverse complement strand
GCCGCGGACGGGCGGCGAGTACGTCGTCTACTGGATGACGGCCGCTGGGCGGCTCCGTTGGAACTTCGCCTTGGATCGCGCCGTGAGTTGGGCGGAGGAGCTGCAGCGGCCGCTGCTGATTGTCGAGGTGATTGGTTGCGGTGGGCAGTGGGATTGCGACCGATTTCATGGCTTCCTGCTGCAGGGTGTCCAAGATCATGCGTCGCAGGCCGCCGGGTGTCCGGTGCGTTACTACCCGTACTTGGAAGCTCGACCGGGGCAGGCCGAAAAATTCCTGCTTGCGCTGGGCCGCCAGGCCTGCCTGGTGGTCACCGACGATTATCCGATCGCTCTGCCCTCGGTGGCCACGCTGCCAGAAAAAATGCCCTGCCGTTGCGAGAAGGTGGATGGGAACGGGCTGCTACCGATCCGGGCGGCGGATCGCGCTTTTCCTACGGCCTATGCCTTTCGCCGGATGCTCCAGCGAGTCTTGCCGGAACACTTGCTGGCCGCTCCTCAAGCGGACCCGCTGCACGGCGTTCGCCTGCCTCGCCTGGCTGAGTTGCCCGCCAAACTGACGCGGCGCTGGCCGCCCGTTTCTCCGGACTTGGCCGCAGTGGAACTGTCCAAGCTGCCGATCGACCACTCGGTTCCGCCGGTGCCACCCGTCGGCGGGTCGGCTGCGGCCGTGTCCCAATGGCACGGGTTCCTCAAACAACGCTTGAAAACGTACCACGATTCGCGGAATCAGCCGGAAGCCGAGTGGACCAGCCGGCTTTCGCCCTACTTGCACTTTGGCCAGATTTCAACCCATGAGATCTTTCACGACGTAGCTCGCAAGGAAGGTTGGACCCCGCTTCGCCTGGCGGAGAAAGCGACCGGGGCCCGGGCCGGCTGGTGGGGAATGAGCGAGGCGGCCGAAGCCTATCTCGATCAATTGATCACCTGGCGCGAACTGGGCTTTAACGGCTGTACGTTCCTGCCCGACTACGACCACTACGAATCCCTGCCCGACTGGGCTCGGGCGACCTTGGCCAAACATGCTGCCGACCCCCGACCCTACGTCTACTCGTACGACCAGTTTGCCACAGCCCAAACCCATGATCCCCTGTGGAACGCAGCCCAAGTTCAACTCCGCACGCGCGGCATGATCCACAACTACTTGCGGATGCTGTGGGGCAAGAAGATCCTGGAATGGACCCCGCATCCCGAGGAAGCGTTGGAGACCATGATCGATTTGAACAACCGCTATTCGCTGGACGGTCAGGATCCAAACTCCTACACCGGTGTCTTCTGGATCCTCGGGCGCTATGATCGGGCCTGGGGGCCCGAACGCCCCATCTTCGGCACGATCCGATTCATGAGTTCCGCCAATACGGCTCGCAAATATCGCGTTTCGAACTATATCAATACGTACTCGCCAGGCCCCGAACTTGCATCTGAAGAGATGTCCAGGGACTGCTGAGTCGATGCTGGAGAAAGGTGACGACGATGAGTTCGATTGAGATCGGCGACCATGCCCCCGACTTCTCCTTGCCCTCCCAGAGCGGGGAACAGATTCGCTTGGCCGACTTTCGTGGCAATACCGTCGTGCTGTTCTTCTATCCGAAGAACGAGACTGCGATCTGCACGCGGGAAGCCTGCCGCTTTCGTGATGACTATCAGGACTTCCAAGACGCCGGAGCCGTGGTGCTGGGAGTCAGTTCGGATTCGGTTGAGAGTCACCAGAGTTTCGCCGACAACCACCGCTTGCCCTTCATTCTGCTGTCCGACTCGAATGGCGTGCTCCGCCGGGCATACGGGGTCCCCAGCACGATGGGCATCTTGCCCGGTCGCGTGACGTTCGTCATCGACCCGCAAGGCATTGTGCAAATGCGGTTCAGCAACCGTTTTGCAGCCGATCAGCACGCGGCGGAAGCGCTGGCAGTCGCGCAAGAAATTGTTCGGGCCGCCGCAGGTGGCGGCGAGGTGAGCGAGCCCGAAAGCTGAGCGGCCGCGGCGAACGAGAACGGACGCGTCCGCACGCTGCCGCCCTCGACGGATATCCCGGCCCTTCTTACCATAGAGGTGACCGATGGTTGTCGGAAGAACTTGCAATAGGAGCTGGAAATTGATGCGTATGACACTCCTGGTTTCGTTATATTTGGCTTCTTTCTGCCTCGCCCTGCGTCCGGGCCAGGCCGATGATTGGCCGCAATGGCTGGGTCCCGAGCGGGACAGCGTGTGGCGTGAGACGGGGATTGTACAGCGGTTTCCGGAAGACGGTCCCGAGATCCAGTGGCGTGCCCCTGTCAATTGGGGCTATAGCGGTCCCGCAGTTGCGGAGGGGCGGGTGTTCGTCATGGACTATGTCAAACGTTCCGGGCAGATCCGGAATAACACGGGCGGGCGCGATCGGTTGGAAGGGACCGAGCGGGTATTGTGTTTTTGTGCGGAGACGGGTGACCTGTTGTGGGAATACGGTTATGACCGACCGTACCATTTTTCGTACGGTGGCGGTCCGCGATGCACCCCCACGGTGGATGGCTCGCGTGTCTATGCCTTGGGGGCCGAGGGCAATCTGTCTTGCCTGCATGCCGAGACGGGCGAACTGATTTGGAACAAGGATTTCGCGGAGGAGTACGGGGCGGAGACGCCGTTCTGGGGCGTGGCTGCGCACCCGCTGGTCGACGGCGACGTGCTGTACTGCGTGGTCGGTGGGGAAGGCAGTGTGGCCGTGGCCTTTGACAAGTACACGGGCCGCGAGTTGTGGCGGTCGCTGTCGGCGTCCGGCCAAGGGTACTGCCCCCCGACGCTGATCGAGCATGCCGGTCAACGCCAGTTGCTGATCTGGCATGCCGAGGCGATCAACGGGCTGGAGCCTGGCACGGGTCGCCTGCTGTGGTCGGTGCCATTGCCTCCCAGTTTCGACATGGCGATCGCTGCGCCACGACAACAGGGGGCGTATCTGTTCGCTTCGGCTTACAACGAGGTGGCAGCCCTGCTGGAGTTGGACGCCCGGGGCGAAGCGCAACTGGTTTGGCGGGGCACGGCGCGGAATGCGTTGTACAGCGCCAACGCCACGCCCTTCTTGGACGAGGCGATGATCTACGGTTGCGATGTCAATTCCGGTGCCTTGATGGGCGTGCGACTGTCGGATGGGGAGCGGTTATGGGAAACGTTCGAACCGACGCTGGGTCCTGCGGCGCGGCGGGGACGTTACGGGACGGCTTTCCTGATCCAGCACAAGGACCGCTTCTTCCTGTTCAACGAGACGGGTGACCTGATTCTGGCGAAACTGTCGCCGGAGGGTTACGAGGAGCTGGATCGGATGAACGTCTTAGAGCCGACGAACCAGACGTTTGGCCGGCCGGTGGTGTGGAGCCACCCGGCGTTTGCTCAGCGGGCGATGTTTGCTCGCAACGATCGGGAACTGGTCCGCGTGAACCTGGCTCGGGAGGAAGAGTGAGTGATGCGGCCGAGCGGTCGAACGCTGCTGACGATTCTGTTCCTGCTGTGCGGCGGCCAAGTGCGGGCGGCGGCGGATTCGGGGGTCGATGTGGACGGGGAGTACTGGTCGGCGCGGGCGCGGCTGGACCAAGCCTACCGTTCGCAGCTGGCCGATTTGGCGGCCCGTTGCCAGCAGTTGGATCTGGCGGAGCAAGCGGCGGCGACGGCCGCTTGGTTCCTACCGCGAGAGCCGGGGCGGCAGTTGATTTTCCTGCCGCCCGGCGAGGATCCGCTGCGACCGCCGCCGGACGCGGCCCAGCTGGTCCAGCAGTGGCACACGCGGTTGAAAGAGTTGCGACGGCGCCAGGCGGAGCAATTGTTCCGGGCCGCTCGCCAGCAACGGGAACGCGGCCGGGCCACCCGTGCTTTCCAGTTGCTGCATGAGGTTCTGCGTGAGGACCCGGACCACGCGGCGGCGCGCGAGGCGTTGGGGTATCGGCGCGTCGGCGATCGTTGGGCGCGCCCGGAAGCTGCGATTCGTGTGCGCGAACTCCGCCCCGCTGCCGCCACGCGGAATCTGCCGCCCGGTACCGCACGGATCGTCGAGTCGGAGAATTTCAGTATCGCCACCGGCCTCAGCCCCCAGGCCGGTCGGGAACTGGCCGAGCGACTCGAACAGCTCTACGCCGTCTGGCAACAGCTGTTCGTCCGCTACACGACCAGCCCCGAGTTGTTGGAACGGCGGTTCCAAGGCCAAACGCCCTCGACCCGCAGGTCCCGGCGGCACCAAGTCGTCCTGTTCCGCGATCGGCAGCAGTACCTGGACTTCCTCCGGCCGTTGGAACCACTGATCGACATGACAGTGGGCTTCTATCACGAGCGGGCTCGGACGGCCTACTTCTATCATCAGGACGGCGCGGACCCCAGCGTCATTTACCACGAAGTCACCCATCAACTGTTTGGCGAGACGGGACGGATGGCCCCGGAAACCGGCCGCGATCACAACTTCTGGATCGTCGAAGGCGTGGCCCTATACATGGAATCCCTGCGCCAGTTCGACGGCTATTGGACCGTCGGCGGGGTGGACGCCCGTCGCCTGCAGTACGCCCGCTATCGGGTATTCCACGAGAATTTCTATCTGCCGCTCGAACAACTCATCCAGCTGAGCCGCCGCGAACTGCAGGAGCATCCGGACATTCGCCCGTTGTACAGTCAAGCCGCCGGGCTGACCGCGATGCTGATGGACCACCGAGGCGGAGCGTATTTGGAAGCCCTGGTGGACTACCTCCAAGCCGTCTATTCAGGACGGCATGACCCGGAAACGCTGGCCGCGGTAACCCAACGCTCGCTGGACGAATTGGACGCCAAGTACCGCAGTTTCCTGCAAGTCCGCGACCAGGATCTGATACCGTTGGCCCACATGCCGGTCGCTCGCCAGTTGGCCCTGGGGCACACCCAAGTGACCGATCGGGGGCTCGAGCATCTGGCCGGTCACACGCAGCTGGAGTGGCTGGATCTGGGCGCAACGCAAACCAGCGATGCCGGGCTGGCCTTCCTCCGCAACGCACAGCAGCTAAACCAATTGAATCTAGCCCAAACTCAGATCACCGATGCCTCCTTGCCCCTGATCGGCCGCTTCACAGAACTGCAGATCCTGGATTTGAGCGGCACGCAGATCACCGACGCCGGGCTGACACATCTTAGCCGCTTATCCGAATTACAAGAACTATCCGTCCGCGGCACCGCAATCGGAGACCCCGGCCTACACCACCTCCGCGGCCTGAAGAACCTGGAAATCCTCGACATCAACGACACCCGAGTGACCCCGGACGGCTGGCAGCAAGCCCGTTCCGCCTGGCCCGCCCTACAGCACTAAAAGAACCGGCACGCTGCCAACCGAAACGCAAACCCGTCCAACGCCCCCCCCTCCCTCCTCCCCTTAGCCAACATCCAACCACACCGTAGCCTAAAACAACGCCCCAGGTGTTCCTAACACAATGTAAGACGGACACTCCTGTCCGTCGTGCGGAAAATGAAAAACAGTACTTAGTGCTTAGTACGCGCTCGGCGCGGGTCTCCCGACCCCG
>SLMF01000759.1 GCA_007133715.1 Planctomycetaceae bacterium | reverse complement strand
CGGTCGCCGGCCGCTCCGTTCGTTCCTTTTCGCATCGGTCGTCCTCCACTTCGAGTGCAGAATCGACCGCCAGTCTACCCCAACCCCCGCTCCCGCTTCATGCATGCTTGCCGAAAGCTCATCACTCGTCCCCCCAAAAGAACTTTTCGCACTTACGGAAAGAACACGATTCGGATGGCTCTGGTCCGTCTGGCCACGCGCCGGCGATGACCATCCTGGCCGTCCGGCCAGGGGTACTTCCAAGACGTGCTCGGGTCCTGGTTGCGGCCGAGCGAAGCGAGGCAACGTTAGGTATTGGGGATGCCAGGTGCCGCGGGAGTTGCTGTCGGAGGACCGGCCTCCGTCCCTGGTTCGGATTGGACCAGTCGGCTGAGCCGGCGACCGGTGACGCTCAACGGGTAGTCTTCCAATTGGTGCGGTTCCAACCAGCAGAGATCGCGTGTTGGCGAGCCCCCCAGCCATTCGGCTTCGTGGCAGCTGAGCGTGATCCGGAAGCGGGTGACGGCGTGTTTGAGGGATGTCAGGTGGCGGCCGAGTCGGATCTGCTGTCCTGTCAATTGGGCGACCTGTTCGGCCGCCTCGCTCGCCAGGTCGGCCGCCGAGCGACTTTGCACCACGAACCGGGGAAAATCCCACAAGCCGGCCCACCGCTCGCCGGGACCGCAACGCCGGAGCAGAACCTGTCGATTGCGCCGCACGATCACCGCCGCCTCCCGCACCTGCTGGTACGCCAGCTTGCGCGACTCGGCCGGAATCACCTCTTGCAGCCCGGCCCTTCGCGTCGGGCACAACTGCTGGACGGGGCACTGTGCACAGTTCGGCGCCCGCGGGGTGCAGATCGTACTGCCCAGTTCCATCAGCGCCTGATTGAAGCTGCCCACTTGTTTGGCGGGAAGAAGCAGTTCGGCGAACTCCCAGAACAGCCGTTGGGCCGCGGCGCGTCGGGGATCCTCGCGGTAGGCCAGCAGCCGGGCGAACAAGCGGATCGTATTGGCTTCGAGAATCGGCTGGCGGGCATCCCAAGCGATCGACGCGATCGCGCCGGCGGTGTAACGTCCCACGCCGGGCAGAGCCCGAATCGACTCCCCTTCCCGGGGGAATTGTCCGCGATGCTGAGTGACGATCAGCCGAGCCGCCTGGTGCATCTGCCGCGCCCGCCGATAGTAGCCCAATCCCTCCCACTGCCGGAGCACCGCAGCTTCGTCCGCAGCGGCCAGCACCGTCACGGTGGGGAATTCGGCCAGGAACTTCGAGTAGTAGTCCTGCACGGTCGCCACCTGCGTCTGTTGCAGCATGATTTCGCTGACCCAGATGGCGTAGGGATCGCGAGTCCGCCGCCACGGCAGATCGCGGGCGTGGGCGGCGAACCAGCGGCTCACTCGCTGGCGAAACCGGCGTTTCCAGACCGCCTCTGGAAGTACAGGGGACAAGGACTCGGACGGGCGGGATGCGGGCATCAGACGGATTCGGCGGCAGGCAACAGGGAAATTTCGTGACTTCGATGGGGGCGTCGGACCGCATTATAGCGGAAGTCAGGCGGAGCGGACACGCCCGTGGGCAACGGACTCAACTTCGGCGGCCGAATCAACCGATTCAAGAGGGACGGACCCGCTACTTTTCCACGGAGGGAGTGCAGAACGCAGGGGAGATTCTTTCCCTTGCCAATCGTTATGCCAGAGATTCCCCGCAGCTCTCGCAGCGTGCCGCCCGCCCGCTGGCCCTGCTTCGGCCCTTGGCAAACCGTAGCCTTATTAGGCTGGGGCACCTGGTCGCGTGTCTATCGCGCGCGGCCCACCGCGGCTCCGGCCCACGGACCCGCCGATTATGCCGTCAAGGTGGCTCAAGCGGAAGGTGCGGCGGAGCAGGAGTGGGCTCGGCAACTGCTGATCCGCGAGGCGCATCTTGGCCGGAAGATATCGCATCCAAACCTGACCTGCGTCCTGGCTTCGGGATTGAGTGCGAGCCCGAGCTACCTCGTGATGCCCTTTATTCAGGGGAGAACGGTCGAATCGGCTTTAAGTCAACCCGGACGATTGGCGATCCCTCGGGCGCTCAGGATCATTCGGCAGTGTGCCGCTGCGGCCACCGAACTCCACCGCCATGATTGGTTGCACGGGGACATCAAGCCGAGCAACATCTGGTTGGGGCTCGACGGACATGCGGTGCTGTTGGACCTGGGACTTGCGCGTCGTCCGGGCGAGCCGGAGGAGCGACAGCCTCGTCTTTTGGCGGGTACTCCGGATTATTTGGCTCCCGAGATGTTCAGTTCGGTATTGGAGGTTGGCCCGTCGGCCGACATTTACAGTTTGGGGGGAACGCTGTATCGGATGTTGACCGGTCGGCCCCCATTTGTCTGTGCCACGGGTAAGGAACTGGTGGAAGCGCATCTGCACCAAGCTCCGCCGGACCCACGCCGTTTTCAGCCCTGCGTCAGTCCGGCACTCGCTCGCCTGATGCTGCGGATGCTGGCCAAGGATCCCGTCGATCGCCCCACTCCGGAGGCGTTAGTTCGGGAGCTGATTGAGTTAGAAATCGCGACTTTCGAGCAACGTTTCGTCGCCTGATTGCCGGGGCGCCTGTAGCGGATCGGCGGCCCGAGCGGGTGCTCCCGCTGGTCGTCGTGGCCTTCAACCGTTATGATAAGCATCCGGTCAGGCGTTTTTTGGACGGGAGCGAACGCTGGGCGGTGACCCTTTGTGCCCCTCTTCTTACCCGCTCCGGGTGGGTGTCTTCCGCTAAAAACGTCCAGGAAACGCGTGTTCGGGTGCTGATGGCGAGGTTAATTCGAGAGGACAATTCTTCAAACGGCGGGTAGGGCTACCAGCAATGAATTTTGATTTTGAGGAAACGCCCACCACCGATCTGTTTGCCGACCTGACCGCGCCCCAGCAGCAGGCGGTACGCCACGTGAACGGGCCCCTGTTGATTCTGGCGGGACCCGGCAGCGGCAAGACGCGGGTGATCACGCATCGCATCGCCAACCTGTTGTGCCAGGGCATCCCCGGCAGCTCGATCATCGCTCTGACGTTTACGAACAAAGCGGCGGACGAGATGCGGCGTCGGGTGCATCAGTTAGCTGGCGAGCAGCAGGTCTGGATGGGCACATTCCATTCGTTCTGTGCTCGGCTGCTGCGGCGTTATGCCTCGCTGGTGGGGCTTGAGCCGAACTATTCGATTTACGACACGGATGACAGTCGGCGGGTGTTGAAGCAAGCGTTGGCGAACACCAAGGCATCGACCGATCATGTGACGCCGGGCGGCATTGCGTCCGCGATCAGTTGGGCCAAGAACGGTCTGTGCGGTCCCGACGATTTTGTGCCGCGGCAATACAGTGCCACGGGCGCGGTGGCGGCCCAGGTCTATCCGGAGTACCAGCGGCTGTTGCGGGAGGCCAACGCGGTCGATTTCGACGATCTGCTGCTGGCGATTGCCCAGCTGTTGCGGGAGAACGCGGAACTGCGGGCCGAATGGGACGATCGTTATCGGTACGTGCTGGTGGACGAGTATCAGGACACGAATCTGGCACAGTATGCGATTGTGCGGGGGTTGTCGATCGACCATCCCAACCTGGCGGTCACGGGGGACCCGGACCAATCGATATACGGTTGGCGTGGCGCGAATTTGAGCAACATTCTGGAATTTGAACGCGACTTTCCCGACACGACGATTGTGCGTCTGGAGCAGAATTTTCGCAGCACGCCCAACATCCTACGGGCGGCGGATCAGTTGATCGCCTGCAACGTGCGGCGCAAGGCCAAGCGGCTGTATACGGATCGTGCGGAAGGCCCGCCGGTTCGTCTGGTGGTGTATCCGACCGGGCGGGACGAAGCGGACGGGATTGCGGCCCGGGTTGCGGAAGAGATCCGGCTGGGGAATCGGGGGGCCAACGATTTTGCGGTCTTCTATCGCATCAACGCCCTCTCGCGAACGCTGGAGCACGCGTTTCGCTCCGCAGGCGTGCCTTATCAGGTGGTGAAGGGTCTGGAGTTTTACCAGCGGCGTGAGATCAAGGATGTGCTGGCTTATTTACAGCTGGTGAACAATCCGCGGGACAATTTCGCTTTGTTGCGGATCATCAACGTACCCCCCCGGGGACTGGGTAAAGTCACGGTGGGGCGCCTGGTCGCCTATGCCCAGCAACAGCGGTTGTCGTTGTTGGAAGCGGCCCGGCACAGCGGGATGATTCCCACGATCCCCGCCCGGACGGCCAACAAGGTCGCCGCCCTGGTCGCCGCGGTCGACCGGATGGCCGTCCACGTCCCGAGCGGCGTTTGTGAAACGCTGATCGCCGTACTGGAGCAGTCGGGTTATCGGCGGTGGCTGGAAACCAGCGAGTCGGAGGAGGACGAGGAGCGGCTGGCGAATATCGAAGAGCTGCTGACGGCGGCCGAGGAGTTTGATCACGAGCATCCCGAGCCGGACCAAGCCGTGGAACACTTCTTGGAGCAATCGTCGCTGGTGGCCGACACCGACGCATGGGAGGAGCAAGCCGAGCGGGTGACGCTGATGACGCTGCATGCGGCCAAGGGCTTGGAGTTTCCCGTGGTGCATATTATTGCAGCCGAGCAGCGATTACTGCCGCACGAACGGAGCATGGAGGACCCTGACAAACTGGAGGAAGAGCGGCGACTGTTATTTGTGGGGATGACCCGTGCTTGCGAGGAGCTGCAGATCAGTTTGGCCCAGTATCGGACGTTTCGCGGCGATCGCCGCCCGACGATTCCCAGCTCGTTTTTGATGGAGTTGCCTCGTCAGGAGATGGCTTACAGCGAGCCGGGCGAGGAACCGGATGCGGGCGTCGATTTTTCCTTTGACGTGGAAGATTTTGGCAGCGAAACCGCACCGCCGCCCGTGTGGACGGACGCCGAGTTTTTTCAGGAGTCGCCGGACGACTACCAGTCTTCGCGGTTCGCGTCCGGCCGTTCTGCCAAACGCTCTCCCGGCGGTGCGCCAACCTGCCGTTTCCCACCTTCCGCTTTCTTCCCAGGCATGGCCGTCTCGCATCCGCAGTACGGGTCGGGAATGATCGTGGCGGTGGGCGGATCGGGAAACAAACGTCGCGCTCGCGTCCAGTTCTTCGACGACCACCAGGAACGCAGCTTCCTGCTGGTGCATAGCCCGCTGGTCCCCGAAGGCATGGAAGAGCTGTTGGAATGAACCGTCGGCGGTCGGGCCCGCCAACGTGCGGTCGGGCTTGCCAACGTGATGTCCCGCCGAAATGAACCGTTTTCTTTTGCCCCCATGCGAACCGTCCATGTTGCCGCCCTACCCGAAGATTCCCCATTTCAAAACCGTAGAAGCGTTTCGCGAACGGCTCGAACAGCTGGGCCTGCCGCTGCCGGTGGAGGATCGAATTCTGACCGCTGCTCAGAATTCGCCCTTGGCCGCGCCGCTGACCATCGGCCGGATGACGGTTGGCAACCGCTGGTGCATCCATCCCATGGAGGGCTGGGATGGCCACCGGGATGGGAGCCCGTCGGAGCACACGCTCCGCCGCTGGCGGAACT
>SLMF01000726.1 GCA_007133715.1 Planctomycetaceae bacterium | reverse complement strand
CCGCCAACGGCGCCAGCAGGTGCTGCAGCGATGGGAACAGTCCGAGCCGATTGACGAAGCGGTGGTCGCGATGGTCGAACGGGAACTCGAACGGCTGTTCTCACGCCAGCTGCCGGGCGGCCCGCCAGCCCCGGCCGACACGGAGGTCGTGCCTGCCATCGCACGGGGCACACGCCCCCCGGAGCCCGCGGGAGCCCCCGTGGTCGAACACGCACCTGCCACGGTCCCGGCCCGCCAGGAAAGCCAACTCGCAACACCCCACGGGGTGCCTCGACCGGCATTCGAATTCGACGACCTCAACGCCTTGGACGAGGCCAGTTTGGCTCGCGTCTTCCGCGGTGCCGAACCGCAGGCCGCCCTGGTCGCCCTGGCCGCGGCCAGCCCGGCTTTGGTCGATCGGATCCGCCGCCAATTGTCCTGGCGCGAAGCTCGGAACTTGAAGCAACAGCTCGAACGGCTGGGACCGATTCGGTTGAGCGATGTCGAATCGGCTCAACAGCAATTGGCCGACGTGGCCAGCGAACTGATCCGGCTAGGGGCCATTGTCCCGCCCCAAAACCGCCGTTTTATGGTCGCCGCCTGACACCCCTCTCGTGATCGAAAACCATGATCCGCATCATCAAAGCTTCCGAATCCCCGCCGCCCGAGCCCCACGAAGAGCCCGCTGAATTTATCGATCTGGCCGACCAGGTGCAGACGCACTTGAAACACGCACGCGAGGAAGCCACCCGCCTGATCGAAGAAGCCCGCCGCCAAGCCGCACAAATTCGACATGACGCCGAACGGCAGGGACGCCAGCAGGCCGAAGCCGAGTTGGCTCAACGCGTACAGGATCACGTCGAACGCCAACTGGCTTGCGTGTTACCCAGCCTGCAGCAAGCGATCGACCAACTGGGGGCGGCCCGCACCAGTCACCTGAAGCAGTGCGAAACCCGAGTCGTCCAGCTGGCCGCCGCGATCGCCGCGCGACTGATCCGCCGCGAACTGCAGAACGTCCCCGACATCCCGCTGGAACTGATCCGCGAGGCCTTGCAATTGGCCACCGGCGCACCCCACATCAAACTGCGGCTCGCCCCCGAAGACCATCAGCTCCTCCAAGAACGACTGGCCGATCTGAACGGCTTTACCGACGTCGGGCACGCGGAAATCGTGGCGGATCCCCAAGTCTCCCGCGGCGGCTGCATCGTCCAGTCGGAGTTTGGCATCATCGATCAACGCTTCGAATCGCAACTGGCTCGCATCGTGGAAGAACTGATCTGAACCCGAGGATCGCGGGATGCGACCCGACCGGAAGCGAAACGCTTCCGAAACGCAACCGAAACCAGCGAGAACATCGATGGAACACCTGCTGACCCAGCTCGCAGCCATCCTGCCCACGGCCCTGACCGGGAGTGTGGTCCGCACCGAAGGCGCTGCCAGCGCCGTAGCCGGCTTCCCCGCTCCCCTGGGGGCGCTGGTCGAGATCGCTCGTTCCAGCGGGCCTCCGGTGCGGGCCGAAGTGATCGGCTTCCGCGACGAACTGACCCTGGTCTCCCCCCTGGGCGACCTGAGCGGCGTCCGCTATGGCAACCGGGTGCGGCTGGTCCGCACCGCGCGGTGCGTGCCCGTCGGCGACGCCCTGCGGGGACGCGTGATCGACGCCCACGGTGCGATGCTCGACGGCCGACCCGCACCCCGTTTGCCCGAGCGGGCGTTCGTCAATCGCAGCGCACCGCCGGTCTTCGAACGACCTCCGATCACCAACCCTCTGGATACCGGCATCCGCGCCCTCGACGGGCTGCTGCCCTGCGGACAGGGACAGCGGATGGGCGTCTTCGCCGGCGCCGGCGTGGGAAAAAGCCTGCTGCTGGGCATGCTGGCTCGCAATGCGCGCGCCGATGTGAACGTGATCGCCCTGATCGGCGAACGGGGACGAGAAGTCAAAGAATTCGTGGAAAACCACCTGGGACCCGACGGGATGGCCAAGAGCGTGGTGGTGGTCGCCACCAGTGACGATCCGCCCCTGCTGCGTTTGGCGGCCGCAGCCACCGCCACGACCGTGGCCGAATTCTTCCGCGACCAAGGGCACCATGTCCTGCTGGCCATGGACTCCCTGACCCGCTTTGCCATGGCCCAACGCGAAATCGGACTGGCCAGCGGAGAAACACCCGCCAGTCGCGGCTATCCACCCTCGGTGTTCGCAACACTCCCCCGCCTGCTGGAACGCGCCGGCAGCAACGATCGCGGCTCGATCTCCGCCTTCTACACGGTGCTGGTCGAAGGCGATGATCTGAGCGAACCGATCAGCGATGCGGCCCGCGCGCTGCTGGACGGACACCTCGTGCTCTCCCGACGACTGGCCTCCGCCGGACTGTTCCCCGCCGTCGATGTTCTGGAAAGCGTCAGCCGACTGACGCGAACCGTCGCGGCAAACCAACATCTGCAAGCACTCAACCAGGTGCGCCAGTGGTTGGCCGACTACCGCAAACAAGAGGATGCGATCGCGATCGGCGTTTACCAGCCAGGTACCAGCCCCGACCTGGATGCGGCCATCCGAGCCCGCGCCGCCGTCGATGCCTATCTCCGCCAAGATCTGGACGAAGCCTGCCCCGCCTCCGCCGCTCGCCAACAACTGCTCCAGCTGGTCCAAAACGTGAAGCAACCGCGAAATCAAGCCGCTTGAACCGAGACAACCGCCGATGCCCCGAAGCACGTTCCCCCTGCAACCCGTCCAGCAAGTGCGCGAGGCCGAACGCGATCAGTACCGCCGGCAATTGCAGATCACCCGCCGCTGCGAAGCCGAATCCCAAGCTGCCGCCCAACAGATCGAGTACCAGTTGCAGCAATTGGAACGAACCCTCCGCGCCGCCCTCACCCCCGGTGTCCTGGAAATCGGCGAACTCCAATGGCTCAAAAAATGCCAACAAAACCTCCGCCTGCGTCTGGACGAATGCCGTCAGCAGTGCGCGAACCTGAGCACCGAAAGCCAGCGGCAACAACAGGCACTCAAACTGGCCGACCGCCAAGTCCGAGTGATGGAACGATTGGCCGAGCGACATCAGCAGCGTCAGATCGCTCGCCACTCCGTCTACCGTTGCTAGATGCCCCCAAATAAGGGCTATACGAATTCTGTATCGGTCTTTGCAGCCCGATTGTGCAAGGCTTGCACAGCGGCCGCGAAGCAATGCGGGAATCGGTGAAAAATCGGTTTGGCACGAAGTTTGCACTTCTCTTCGGACCAGCTGACAAGCGGAAAAACACGGGAACGCTGGTTCGGTGAATCGCTGTGATTCGAGACGCACAGACGGGTCGCCACCAGCTCCACACCCCGGAACTTGTCGGTTCGTGCGAGGACCGGGACCAGCCTTCCCAACAGGCCAGACCCGCTTCCAACACGATTTCCGCACCGGAAGATTTTTCGAGAGAAGCGTCTCTGTATTCGGATCGGGGGCGGCAAACGTTCTACGCCGATCACCGATCCCCCACGCTGGGAGAAACGACAGATGAAGAAGACTTGGATTTCGATTGCGGCTTTGGCAACCCTGTTCACCCTGGTGCTGGCCGGCACCACGGTAGCCGAGGAACCGGTCTGCCCGGGACAGGGCGAGCGCATCGGTTTGGCGATCGGGCCGCGAGACGGCTCGGGCCAAGGTCAGGGCCTTGGCGGGCGTTACGGACTGCGTGACGGCAGCGGGAGTGGCCAGCGGCTGCAGGCTCGCGATGGCAGCGGCGCCGGCGAAGGCCGCGGGATGCAGGGGGCCGGCAACGGCCAGGGCCGACGGAGGGGCGCCGGCGGGAATGGCCAAGGCCGCCGAATGGCCGGCGAACAGGCCCGTGGCCAGGGCCAGGGCCAGGGCCAGGGCCTGCGGCAACAGCTGCGCGACGGCTCCGGCTGCGGCATGGACCCCGCCGACTGCCCGAATCGGTAGACTACCCCCCCCGCAAAGACTGGATTTCGACCACGACGCGCCCCGTCCAGCAAACCGTGCTGCCGGGGCGCCGGGAGTTCCGGCACCGGAGTTCCGGAGACACCATACGTAATTAGTGGGTAGGATAGCATCATGCCCCGACGACCACGAATTGCAACGGGAGGATATCGTGCGGCTACTCGCCTTTTGCGTGATGCCCAATCACTGGCGCTTGACGCACGGGACGGTTGGAACGGGCCCTTTGTACCAAAGGCGGTTCAAGTCGTTTCCGATTCAGGAACCGGAGCGCAGCCGTGACACTTGCCGATTGGCCTCTCCGCCCCGGCCAGGTTGGTCGCTCAGCTTTACGGGTGCGAGGGAGCTTGTCTCGGGTGGCGAGTGGTAATTGAATCGGGGCTGCTTTTTTCGCGCGAGAAAGGATGCGGCAGGGGGTGACAGGTAGCCCATTTTGTGTGGACGGGCTCGGACTTGTGGAGGAGCGGGTTGCTTACCCCCCGGTGTACGTTCGCGGTGAGAATTTCGGGTCGAAGTGGGTCGCCGGGTTTTGGCGGTCGTCGAGGTAATTGCAAGCGTTTGGCGGCTTTCTTCGGGCGAGTGGAGCGATCCAGCGGCTTCCCGAGCCTCGCGCATCGGTGGGTTCTGCCGATGCGTCCGCAGGGCCACCAGCGGGCTCCTCCTTGGTTCTGCGTCCGGCGGGCAGGGAACGATCGGTGCGGGCAGACTGAGTTGGAAATCGCTGACACTGTGTCAGCGATCGGCATGAAGGCGCAATTCGGCTTCCGGAGCAGGCCCGCCGACTGGTGCGCGAGCGAGGCGATCACGCGCAGCCAAGGATCAGGGCCGCTGGCCCAAGGTCGCTCCCGACACGATATAGGCCCCGGTCTTCCGGATGCTGGGCAACACTTCCTCGTTCACCCAATCCTTGAACCGCTCCGCGGCCGGCAGCGTCGATCCGTTGATCAACCGGTAAACGTCGGATTCGGGAATGATCGTTAGCTGCTGCTCTCCACTCGATGTAAGGAAGGCTGATTGAGCCTGCCTTTTGCAGTGCCTATACACGAACCTCCTTGGATCGGCATACCCGAGGCACCTCGCCACGTCATTGGCGACGAAGTAGGGTTCACCGTCCCTGGTCACGGTCCGAACCTTCTGACCCGCGGATTCCGAGGCGATCAGGCCAGGGGCGAGGTCGGGCGATGACACGGTGTCAGCAGCCTGGGGCGGGGATTTGCTGGATAGGCTGGGCAGTGAGGAGCCCAGGGTGGAACTGGCGATGGTTTGACGGGCGATCGGTGGGCTGGCATGGGGCGGGGGTTGTGACGGGCTAATCGGCGATCGACGCTCGATCGATGCGGGGACCCCGACGAGTCGGTTGGTGCTGTCGGGGTGGGTTGGCCGTAGAGCGGCGGGGCCTTATCGTGAGGCGGTCAGGTAGCGTTGAGCGGTGCGGCGGCTGATGCCCAGGGCGGTGGCGACTTCGTCTAGCTTCAACCCCTTGGCTCGCAGTTCGCTGGCCCGCTCTTGCGCGGCCTTGGTGGTGCCTTGCTGGCGGCCGCGATAGACGCCTCGGGCTCTTGCGGCGGCGATCCCGGCCCGCTGGCGAT
>SLMF01000639.1 GCA_007133715.1 Planctomycetaceae bacterium | reverse complement strand
GCATATCCCCGCTGCAACTCCTCCTTGTAACGTGCCAAAAGAAACAAAAAGTAGTCCGTTCCCGCCCCGAACAAAATCACCACAATAAATATCTTGGTCGTCGCGAAAACCTTGAAGGTCCACCATTCAAAACCGGGTAACCGATCCACTTGCGTCAATAACGACACAATCGAGGTGGCGACGGTCAACGAACACGTAATCGTGATCAAGGGCATCAGGATCAACAGCGGGGATCGATACACCAAACCCAGGATCAGCACGACCAGCACCACCGTAAACAGCTCGGTGTTCTGGATACTGTCCTGGGCTGCGCGCAGCAGGTCACCGCCCACGGCGGCGGAACCGGAGAATCCCAGCTGCAGGGGAACGTCTCGATCGGCCGGCAGACGGCTTTCGACCGTTGCGAGCACCTCTTCCAGGTAGTTCAGGATCCGAATGTTATCGGTCGCCATGAACTCGTTGGACAGCTGCAGCACCACGACCGCCGCCTGCCGTGTTCGCAATTTGGCTCCGAACACGTCATCCAACCAGGTCCAGACATCCAGCAGCGGCAATTCGGCCGCCTCCCGCGGCAACGGTCGCTCGCCAGCCGTGGCCAACGATTCGTCCAGATCCAGGGCTTTGCGCAAATCCCGCTCGGCCTCTTCCGCCTGGCCCATTTGCAACTGGACCAAATGCCGATTGAAGTAGAGTTTGGCGAGGCGTTCGGCCGGCTTGCGGGGAGCGCCGGGCTCGCCCGCTGCCGCGGCTTCCAGCCGTTTCTCCTCGTAAGCCGCCAAGATATCGTCGATGCGGATGGCTTCGTCCAGCGAGTCCAGCGCTTTCTCCCACTCGCGGGCGACCATCTGCTCGCGATCCGCCCGTTGGGTCGCCGTCTCGTCCGCGCCCCCCGCGAGCCGGCCCTGCTCGGCCTGATGAAAAGCCGCCACCGCGTGCAGATTCTTCAACCGGCGAGCCAAATCGTAGGCCACCGACCAGTCCTCCTGGTCCAGCGGTTCCTCGTCCCGGATCGCAAAAAAGGCAATCTGGCTCTTCGCCCGATTATCCGGAAAACCACGACTCAAAAGCTCCTCACCCACCACACTGGGCATCCCCGAGGGAAGGTAAGCAAAGTCGCCATCCTCAGTGATTTCTTCCCAAACGGGTGAGACCGAACGCAGCACGATAATCGCGATCAGCCAGACGCTCAGCACCAACAGCCAATATCGCGAAACGAAATTACCAAGTCGCAGGAACATTCAAGTCGGCACCTAACGGATGTAAGGAAAGCGCAAGTATGGGCGAAATTGGGAGAAAAGAAAAGGGCCCGGAGATCAAACCAACCCCTTTGGCAGCCAGGAAATGCCTAATTTATACCGTGCGCGACTTGGTCTGTCGTAGAACGGATTTCAATCCGTTTCGCAGGAGCGGAATGAATTCCGCTCTACAAAGGGACAAACCAAGTCGCGCGCGGTCTACTGAGCGTTCAATCCCCCGATAAAAGGTATTATCCGGCAACGGAACGGCCCTCGAATCGATCACGCCCCGGTACCAGTGCCTGCATCTTCGCATCGGCTACCCCACGCGGCAGCATCCAAAAACCCCAATCGGGATGGACAAAGGGGATGCGGGATAACTTCCCACAACCGTGGTCTTGATCATCCCTACCGTCCAATCGTGATACCGTAGTGGATATGCGTGCGGGGCCCCGGATAAGGTCGTGGCGGCGGGCGATGATAGTAGTAACGCGGGGAATAGTAGGGACTCACATAGTGGTACTGTTCGACGATCACCCGCTCCCGAGGAACCGGAGCGGGCGCGGGGCTGCGCACCCCCGCCAGCGGCGCTGTTTGCATCGCCCGAATCACTCGCTCACTGACTCCCGATTGGCTCAGCAACACCAAATCGTTCGGCTGCAGCCGGTAAGCCATGCCGGTGGTTTGAATATGGGTGATGATCACCTGGTCACTCAAACCCGACTGGACCATCGAGATCACCCCCTGCACCGTCACGCTTTGCCGCAATCGTTGTTGTTCGTACATCTGCTGGCGGTAGGCTTGCTCGCGTGCCTGGTTGGTATCGACCGAATCGCCCACGGCCGCGCCCGCCAAAGCCCCCACGGCGGTACCGATCGCGGCACCGGTCCACA
This sequence comes from Planctomycetaceae bacterium, assembly GCA_007133715.1. Taxonomy (GTDB): domain Bacteria; phylum Planctomycetota; class Planctomycetia; order Pirellulales; family Pirellulaceae; genus SLMF01. Next base: position 3,387 of record SLMF01000639.1, on the reverse strand, counting down.
CGCGATTGTTGTGGTCGCCAATCGCCGCACCTCCCAGGCCTCCCATAATGGCCCCAAGCGTCATCCCCAAATTGCGATTCTCGTAGGGCGATTGGCCGTAGCTGGGGACAGGCAAGGATACGGCCAGCGCGAGCAACAGGAGCTTGGTTTTCATGGTCGCACTCACTTCTTTATGGAAATTCGCCAGAACCCGGAACGAAGATGAAGGTTCCCGCTCCCCTGCCCGGCGTGGGAAAGTCTGCCCGATCTTTGCATCGACCGATCCGCGGAAGCTTCCTTAGCCGTGCGTGCGAAATCTTACCGGCTTTTCGAAGTTTTGGTGAGAGCAATTCGACGTATTCCCGAGCCCGGCTCCGGATTCCCGCCAGCGTAACCGGGCCGGTCGGTCGCCGGAAAATTTTCTGACCGGATCGGGCGGGGGCTTGTACCCGTCGTTTGCCTGCCCCAAACTATGAAAGTTACAACCCATAGTTCGAATGGCTTGACTCCGCATTGGGAAGGGTCTGATTGACCGGCACCTCGGCTTCTCGCGCCGGTCTCCGAACCCGAGTTCCACTCACCACGCATCGTGCAACTGGAAGTGCTGCTGGAGGCAATCAGATCATGTCCGGTGAATTTGATCCATATCATCGGTGGTTGGGGATCGGACCGGAGCATCAACCGCCGGATCACTACCGTCTGCTGGGGATCGCCCGTTTTGAATCGGATCGGCAGGTGATCGATTCGGTGGCCTTACGGCACATCAGCTTTTTGCAGGAAATCACGGACGGACCGTGTGTAGACCAAGCCCAGCGTCTGCTGAACGAATTGGCGGCCGCTCGCCGCTGCTTGCTGGATCCCGAGCGCAAGGCGGCCTATGACGCCCAGTTGCGTGCGGTTCCGGCAGGAGCAAGCTCTTCCTCCGCGGCTTCGGCGTGCCCCGAACCGGTTTCCGTACCGTCGTTCGCCGCTGTTGGACGCGGCCCCCGCAGTCGCTCGACCGGCAATCGCCGCCGTGGCGCCACGCCACGCCGCCGACAGCAGGCGTGGTTCGCGGCAAGTTGGCAGCAACTTCGCTCGGGCATATCCGGACGATGGGGGGGGCCGATCGGGGCTGCCGGCGTTGCGGCCCTGCTCCTGCTGTTGGTCGGCTGGTGGTCGGGCTGCGAGGGTTCGTTGGAGGTGGCGGAAACCCAACGGCCACCGCGTCCGGCTACCGAACGGCCGTCGGTGGAGCCGCGGGTCGGCTCTCCCAGCCCGGTTTCCCCGCCGGACCGTCCGCCGTCGCCAGCCGTAGCGGCGGCGAGCGAGCCGCGTGGGCCGGACCCGGGCGCCGACCGCCTGGAAACGACGGAATCCGGCTCCCCGAGCGAGGGTGTCGCGAACCGGACGGTGTCCCGGCCTGCGGGCCCTCCGGTTGCTGCTCGCTCGGAGGCGGCGGGGTCGCGACCGGAATCGTCTTCGCCCGACTCGCGGTCGGCGGAGCGATTGAAGGAGCTGGCCCACATGGCCGGCCCGCCGCCGACGGGAGGAGCGGACTCGGCCGCACGCCGTGCTCTGCCCCTGCCGCTGCAAACCGACGGGCTGCGATTATGGTTGGATGCGGCCGATCCGGCCACGGTGCAGACCGATGCCGCCGGACGCATCCGGCGTTGGGAGGACAAGAGTTTCGAGGGATTTGTGGCGGAGGTCGAGTCGGGTGGGCGAGGGCCGATTTGGTCCCCGGCAGGCGAGCCGCCCGCCGTCCGCTTCGAAGGTGCCGAGTACCTGACACTGGCTCGCACGGCCAGCCCACTCAATCTGGATGCGGAATACACGTGGCTGTTCGTCGCGGCCGGGGCCAGCGGGGTCCTGATGTCCAAGGGATCGGGCGAATCGCAGGGAAGTTTTCTCCTGGCAGGTGACAACCAATTGACGATCGGCGGTCGGGATTTCTCCCAGCCCCGCGAGGGAGAACCCCGCCTACGCGTGCGGGCCGTGGTCGCTAACCTCGAACAACTGCGATGGTATGTCGATGGCCAACCGCAACAAGCCTATCCAGGCACGGAACATGCCCTCCGCACCCAGAGCGTGTTGCGTCTGGGATGCGTCTGGCAACGTGCCGAAGGCGCGCAGCAGCTGTTTCAGGGAGAATTGGCTGAACTGTTGCTCTTCGACCGCGCGCTGCCGGCCGAAGAGCGGGCGGGGTTGGAAGCGTATCTGCGAGACAAATGGTGCCGCGACCCGCAAGCTCGCCCGCTCCCGTTTCCAAGTTCTCATCCACCCGAACAGGTTGCGTCGCAGGAGGGCGTCGCGGCCTCGGACGTCGAACCCGACGATCGTTCCACTGTCCCCCGTGAGGAGGAAGAAGCGGAAGAGCAAGAGAAGCCGGACTGGGCGGCGCAGGAGCGGGGCCAGTTCGAATCGTCTGAGGACGCCCCGCCCTGGCCGGAAGAAACGCCCTGGTCAGAAGCAGAGGAACCGCCGGCCGCCGCCCTGATCGTCTGGCATATCAACCTGGGTGGCGAGGGGTACGAGGATGCCGAGGGCAATCGCTGGCTGCCTTCCCGCCGTTTTGAAGGACACGAATTTGGTCACGAGGGGGGCAGGTTGGCCAGCGGCGGGGCACCGTTGTATCCCGACCAGCCCTGGGCAGAAACCGCGATCCGCGACTTGACCGCCTTTCGCGCCGTCCTGCCCAACGGAACGTACGAAGTGACGCTCTGTTTCTGCGAGCATTGGACCACCGACCCCGATCGACGTCTGTTCCTGGCGGTGTTCCAGCGTGGCACGCGTAACTCGGTGCGTTTGAACTTCCACGGCCCCGGGATGGGCAGGCCGTGGACACACACCGTCCGCCGGGTGGCCGTTACCGAAGGCAGCTTGGCCATCGAATTCAGTCCGCTCATCCCGGATGCGCTGCCGATTCTGAACGCGATCATCATCCGCCAGCTGCGAGCCCGCCGCTAGTGCCGCAAAACAGAATTGAGAGGCCAACACGGCGGAAAGTTACCGCGTCGGGCGGGGCACGTCCCCATTTCCCCAAGCCCAAGTCCGGCTCGGAGATACCGGGCCCCGTGGAAGATGCGTGCGATTCGGGCGCTGCTGGAACGCGACTCTCCGCTTACGGCTGGTCGATCACCACCGCCACCGCTTGTCCCATTTCCGCTTGGCTCAGAATCATCGCGGCGGAACTCTCAGGACAGAGGGGCTGGTCTCGAATCACGTTGATGGGGCAGTCGGGATCGGGATATTGGTAGTTCAAGGTATGCGGAACCATCCCTTTTTCGGTAGCCAAAACGCTGACCGCCAGTTCCGCCGCGCTGGCGGCTGCGCTGAGGCAGCCGAAAAAGCTCTTGGGCGCCGTGACGGGTACCTCGCCCAAGATCTGGCGGATCACCTGAGCCTCGGCGCGATCCTGTGCGAGGG
>SLMF01000367.1 GCA_007133715.1 Planctomycetaceae bacterium | reverse complement strand
GTTGCTCCCGAGAGCACCTCTCCTGGGGAGTTGCCCCAGGCTACGATGTTCATGGCCGTTGGCCAAGAAAGCGCACGCGGGGCCGGAGGGCGACCATTTGGGCCGGGATCTTCCAGGCGGACTTGGCGGCTTCGGGAGAGCTTACGCGCAGCACTTCCGACTCGGCCACCGTTTTCAACTCCTCTTCTGCCACAACTTCTGCAAGCGAGCTTCCCGCCGGGAAAAGCGGGCGGGAAGCGGCACCCGATGATCGCCGCGTCACCGGCTGCTATTCGAACTCCAGCAACTCGCCGCCCGCGGCATCCAGCTCGAAGCGGATCACGCCCTGATCACTCGGAATCTCCTGCCACGCGGCGGTCCCGCGATCGAAGATGCGGGCCGTCACGTCTCTGCCCACTCGCCAGCTCACCTGCTGTTCCGCATAGGCGTTATGATTTGCCACGAAAACCGACGTCCCGCCGCTTTGGTTCCGAAACACGCCCATCAGGAACTCGCCGCTGAGCGGCTGGATCCAGAAGTCCTTGGGGAAGCCCTGGTTCTCTAAACCGCCGGGCATCACCGGGGCGCTGCCGTCGCCCACCGGTCGATTGTTCATGTCCCGCGTGATCGGGGTGGTGTAGATCGCCACCGGGTTCCGCAGTTGCAGGATTTCATGCCGCAACGGCAGCACTTCCGCGTTGACTCGATTGATGTCCCGCCCCCATTGCGTCCACTGGCCGTCGACCGGGTTCATCTGCCGCATGCCGATGAACCACAGACAGCCCTTCATGCCGCAGGCGATGCCCGTGTTGACCGACCACAGGCTGCGGCGGAAATTGCCCTCGCCCGGCAAGCCCGAATCGGTCGCCAGAAGCTCGTAAAACAGGTTGTCATGCTGCCGGGCCACCTGCCAGGCATGCAGGAGCGACGGCAAACGACGATGGATGCCGCGTTTCCAATGAAAGTCGTACCAGCCGAAGATATCCGAGCCCGCCAGATGTTCGATCCCGCCCCGGGTCTGGTACGTGGCCGCATACGTGGGATGCGTCGGATCCCACTGCTGCACATTCCGGATGTCTCGGGCTCGACCAGGGCCGGTTGAACCCATCCGATCCGACCAGAGATGATAGCCCATGATCACGGGATGGTTTTGCAGGCTCGCACAGAGTTCTTTCGCCTTTTCCGGGTTCTGATAGACGTGGTGCGTGTTGTTCAGCAAGTCCACCATCATTTTCATTCCGTATTTCTCGCAGATCTCCGCCCGACGCTCGGTATAGCCGCACAGGATCGCGTTGAAGCGGCCCTCCTCGGCCAGTCGCCGTACGATCTTTTCGAATGCAGCGTCATCTGCCGGGAAATCGTCGCCACCGTAACCGAAGTTGAAGATGCTGTAGAACTCAGTCGGACGCGGCCTCTCCCGAGTCGAATCCGTCGCCTCCTCCGCACAAATTCGGGCCGGAGCCAACCCCAGCCCCGCCGCCGCGATCCAAGCCGCCAAGACGATCGACATCGATCCTCGGTACCTCATGTTGCTTGCCTTTCTACTGACTGCTGACGATCACCGGGCGGAAATGGCGGCGTGGAGCTTGAATTCGAAAAAATCGGCTCGCCATTTCCGCTCCGTGGGCATCGCTTTGCTCGTCAGGTTTCCGCGATACGGTCTGCCGTGGACTGGGACTCGAACGCTGCCTCCCCCACACGATCTCGGCTCGTAGAATCCGCCGGGCTGGTCGCGCGAGGCCACGCGGTCGCTCGCTGGACTTGGTTTTCCAGTGTAAACGATCGCCGGCCCTTGGCAACCGTGCTGGCAGACTTTGCCACTCGGGCATTCCCTGCGGAGGCGGTAGAAGGCGACGTGGAGGGGAACTCAGTTCAGTCGGGGGCAGAGCTGCCGGTAATGGCGCCACAGACCTCGGGCAGCCCGCTCGGCGGGGAAAGCCTGTACGATTCGCTGGCGAGCGGTCCAGCCCAGCTGCTGACGCGCGGGGGCGTCGGCCAGCAGATCGATCATCGTACTGGCCAAGCGGTGGGGATCGTCGGGGGGCAGCAGGCGGGCGGCGTTCCCCGTGGGCGGAAAGATCTCACGCGTCCCGCCCACGTCGGTGGCAATCACGGGAAGACCCGCCGCAGCCGCCTCCAGCAGTACTCGCCCCAGAGGCTCCTGCCGCGCCGCATGCACCAGCAACGTCAATTCGTTCAACAGCCGGGGCACGTCGTCTCGCACGCCCAGAAAATGGCAGCGGCCCGCCAAATGGCCTTGGCTCGCTCGTGCCCTCAGGCCAGCTTCCCACTCGCGGGCCTCCTGCTTGCGGGAATAGCGGGCTCCGATCAGCAGGAAATGCACGTCGGCAACTCGCTCCGCCACCCGGGCCGCCGCCGACAAATACACGTCCAGTCCCTTCCGCATCCCCAGCTGACCAATGGCGGCCACCAACCGGGCACACGGCGGCAGGTCCAGTTGACGATGCAGTTGTCCCGCGGCCGGACGGGGTCGAAAGGTCTGTACGTCCACTCCGTTGTACAGCACACGCACCCGCGTGGGGTCCAGCCCGGCAGTCACGTACCCGTGACGCGTGGCTTGTGAAACCGCCAGCAGACGCGGATGAGCGCTCAGATCGCGAAGCACTTGTTGATTCACCCGCAGAATGTCTCGCAGATGGCCGAGACTGGGAATCCCTCGGGCCCGCACCACCGGCCCGCTCAGACGGCTCATCGCCAAACTGTTGGCGTGGATCAAGTCCGGTTGGACTCGGCGAATCAGTTGATCCAGCTGGTCACGGCAGCGTTCGAGAGGCCAACGCCGACCGGCCGGATCGTGCCAGATCATCGGCAGATAGGTCCTGCCACGAGCTTGTACGGCCGCCGCCAAGGGTCCGGGGGGGCCCGTCCAGCTGATCTCAAGGCTCTCGAAAACCGGTTGAGCCAACATCGTCAGCAGCGACCGTTCGCCGCCGTGCAACGCCGGGTATTCGCACAGCACCAGGACGCGAGCAGACGGTGTCACGGAGCTTGCGCATCTGCCGAAAGACTCGAGGAGGAGCTGTCGAGTGCTTCGAGCAACTGGGCGGCAAAGTCGCCCAACTCGCTCAGCACCTGCGCGCGCGACGTCTCCGCCGCACGCGCCATCCGCCGTACAAAGGCGGAACCGACGATCAGACCGTCGGCCACCGGAGCCAGTGTGCGAACATGCTCCGGTTGGCTGATGCCAAATCCGATACAGATCGGCAGGTCGGTCTCGCCACGCAGCCAGCGGACTTTGTCCACCAGATCGGGCGGCAACTCCGTCCGCTCGCCCGTAATCCCCGTGACCGACACGAAATACAGGAAACCACGGGACTGGGCCGCGATCTGCTTCGCGCGTGCCGGGGGCGTGGTCGGCGTGACCAACTGGATCAAACTGAAATCCTCCCCGCGACAGATGGCCGACAACTCGCCCGCTTCCTCCACCGGCAGATCCGGGACAATCGCACCGCTCACCCCCGCTGCCTTGGCCTCCGACACATACGCCGCCAAACCGCGACGGTAGATAATCGCATAGCTGACCATCGTGACGATCGGCATCGCCAGTTGAGGAGCCGTCTGCCGGACCATCTCCAGCACGTCCGGGACCCGCAGTTTCGAGGCCAAGGCCCGGGTGTAGGAAGCTTGGATCACCGGCCCGTCGGCAATCGGATCGCTGTAGGGCATCCCCAGCTCGCACAAGTGGCAGCCCCGCGCGTCCAGCGTGCGGAGGACCTCCGCCGTAAACTCCAGATCCGGATCGCCCGCAGTCACAAACGGCATCAACGCCTTGCGCTGCTGGGCTCGGAGATCAGCAAATAATCGATCGATGACAGACATCTTGCTCACGTAGCTATCCCGCGAAGCCGAGCGATTTCGGCTGCGTCCTTTTCACCCCGACCTGACAAACACACCAAGATAACTTGCTCCGCCGATCGTTCGGCGGCCAATTGCATGGCCTGCCAAACGGCATGGGCGGATTCCAAAGCCGGCAGAATGCCCTCGCACATCGCCAACGCCTCGAAGGCCGCCAACGCCTGAGCGTCGCCGCAGGTGGTATACTCGACCCGCCCCGATTCCTTCCAGCCGCTGTGTTCGGGCCCGACGCCCGGATAGTCCAAGCCAGCGGAAACCGAATGCGCGGGCGCGGTCTGGCCGTCCTCGTCCTGCAGCACGTAACTGAAACTGCCATGCAGGACCCCCGGGGCCCCGTAATTCAAAGGAGCCGCGTGCTCGCCCCCGCGGCTGCCCCGCCCCCCAGCTTCAACACCTACCATCCGGACCGCCGAATCGGATACGAACGGAGAAAACATCCCGGCCGCATTGCTGCCCCCACCCACGCAGGCTACCAGCGTGTCGGGCAACCGCTGCAGCCGCTGCAGACATTGCTGGCGGGCCTCCCGACCAATCACGGACTGGAACTCCCGCACGATCGTCGGGAACGGATGCGGTCCCACTGTGGACCCCAAAATATAGTGCGTGCTGGCGACACTGGCCATCCAATCTCGCATCGCCTCGTTGATCGCATCCTGCAAGGTGCGGGAACCGCTGGTCACCGGTCGCACTTCGGCTCCCAACAGCCGCATGTTGAACACGTTGGGTGCCTGGCGGCGAATATCCTCCTCGCCCATGTACACATGGCACTCCAGACCGAAATGGGCACAGGCCGTGGCGGTCGCCACCCCATGCTGCCCCGCTCCCGTTTCGGCGATCACCCGCCGCTTGCCCATCCGCCGGGCCAGCAGGGCTTGGCCCAAAGTATTATTGATCTTGTGGGCCCCCGTGTGATTTAAATCTTCCCGCTTCAGCCAGATCTGTGCACCGCCACACCGCTCGCTCAACCGTCTCGCGTGGTATAACGGCGAAGGACGGCCGACGAAATCCTGCAGCAAGCCGTCCAGTTCCGCTTGAAATGCCGGGTCGCGCTGCGCTCGCTGGAACTCGTCCGTCAATTCCTCCAAAGCACGGGTCAACGTCTCGGGAACAAAACGTCCGCCGAACCGACCGAATCGGCCCACCTGCTCCCACGCCGGATCAACGCTCGTCGACGTTGCCGAGTCACTCATGCCATCCAGCCTTTCCCGCAAACAATCCCAGGGACGTCCCAAAAAGCAGCCGCGCGGCTTGCTACCTGCTCAACCCTCGGTTCCCTTTCACAACCAACCGGGCTGGATAACCTACCACACCCCCCCGTCACCTCACAAGCGGCCCAGTGGGACATCAGGAGACGCTTCGGGCACTTGTCATCCTCCGGGGCATCGCGCTAGAATGTCGTTAGGTCCCAACCGGCCATGTTGGTTTCCCCCTCGGATTGCCGCGGCGGCATCCGCGTCCCCGGCTTCCAACCCACCGAATTCCCCCTTTTCAGAGGCTGCCTGATCCATGGTTTTCCCCGACCGCATACGAACCACTTGGGTGCTGACCGCCCTGTTCGTGGCCGTGGTGGGCATTGATGAAGGCTGGCATCTGGTCCCCGGGAATGGCCATGTGGTCGTGTATCCGGGAGGCTATTCGTTCTTTTTGGGCGCGGCGGACGCAAACGG
>SLMF01000283.1 GCA_007133715.1 Planctomycetaceae bacterium | reverse complement strand
GGTGATCGGTGATCGGTGGCGTTTTCAACTTGAGACCTTCGGTCGGGCGTTTCGGCGGGGTCGGGAGACCCTCGCCGAGCGAGCCCACCCCGGGCAAGCCGGGGGCATTGAGTTGAATGCCCAGGCTACGGGGGAGACGCAGCAAGCAACTTCCGGCCTTGGTGGCCTATCAATTCTGATTTGCGGCACTAGGTTGGCGACAAAGCCCGCGTGGGCGCACCCCAGCTCGGTTTCAAGTCCTTGTCGAGTTCCCAACCAGGCAGCGTTGACACGACCAGAACATGGGGAATTCGAATTCGTCTTACAGGTTGCTTGCACACCCGAGGGATGCTAGAATCCGCGAATAAACAGACCACTAACTCGAGGAGCTGCCATGTTTGGAAGCCGCTCTTTAAAAGGCTTGGCGAAACGCATTTCCCAGCCAGCGCACCCGTTTGTTGACTCAAAAGGCAGGGGAAAATTTTCCGCCAGAGAGATTGGGGCAAGACCCCGGCACGGGCGAAGAGGGGTCTGGCGACAGGCGAGAACTCCTTGCTTCGAACAATTGGAAGCCAGGCACCTCCTGACGAGCAATGTCTTGGCGTTTTCCGTCCCGGAAGTCGAGGTGGACTCGGCTGCTTCTTTTTTCCACACCCGTGGGACGGAAATTGTTTCCGATGCGACAAGCCTGGGGCAGGTCTTCCGGGGACTCAACTTGACGGGGTTGGAATATGGCGGGTTTTTCGATCGGCCGTATCCTGGCGAGCTGGGGACGAATTACTTCATGCCGCGAGCTGAAGATTTCGACGTGGTCCAGCAACGAGGTTTCAATCTGGTGCGCATGCCGTTCGAATGGGCACGGCTCGTTACGGGCTGGACACCGGAGGATCCGTTGCCGAGCACCTTGGAGCCGGACTATCTGGGGCTGCTGGACGAAATCGTCTCGATGGCCACCGAACGCGACTTGTATGTCGTGTTCGAGATGCATGACTTTTTGAAGTACTGGGATGGGCAGAATTCAGAGCAGCCGGTCAACGACAGCCCCGCCCATCAACAACTGCTGGCACGCACGTGGCAGCTGTTAGCGCGGCACTTTGCCAACGAGCCGAACGTGCTGGGGTACGACATCATGAACGAGCCTCAACGCTGGGCGGACCCGGAACAGACCATACCGGGCTCGTCCAACTGGCACGCGATTTCCAATGCGGTGGTCCAGGCGATTCGGGAGGAGAACGTGCATCACTTGATCTTCGTCGAGGGTCCCAATTATTCTTTGGCCAGCCGTTGGCCGGTTGAGAATCCGGAACCCTGGATCACGGATGTGGTCGATCCGCCACGGATTGTTTATTCCCCCCACGTCTACTTCGACTACTCGGAGGCCTCGCTCTACGAGGGGCCAGGCGAGTCGGAGGGGCCGCTGGCTGGCTGGGAGTACTATGTTCGAGATCGCTTGATGCCGGCGATTAACTGGTCGTTGGAGCACGAAGTTCCGCTCTTCATCGGCGAGGTGGGGGTTCCCTCGACAACCGAGTGGGCGGCAGTGATGGACTATGCGTTCGAACACTTCTTCGAACCGTTGCAGCTCTCGGTTGCCGTGTGGCACTACATCGACCCACAATACAATGCTACGGATCCGATGAATCTGGCTTTGCCCTCGGGAAGCATCCTCTTGGATACGCTGGAGCAGTATCCGGGTGGCACGACGACAGACGCGGGCCCTTTCCGTTATCTTCCCGCGGATTCGCGGATCTACCGCGATTACCGGGTCAATCCGTGGCATCATGATGGCTCTTGGGGGGATGTGACCACGGATGATTCGGCCACGGAGCAGGTTTGGGCTGGTGAGCATTCTTTGTCGGTTGTGTTCGGCGGGAATGCGGGAGGCTTGAAGTTCAACCATCAATACGGTTTGGATACTTCGGTCTTTGACACGTTAGTTTTTTCACTATATCCCACCCGTTCCGACTTGGACTTCACGATCTTCACCACAGCCCCCAAGCCTTACGATGCCGGGCCGGAGGATCGGGAGCCCGAGTATCCGCCCTGGGATGCAGGGCGTCCCAGTTTGAGTTCCCTGCACGGGCCTCTGCTGGTTGGGCAATGGCAACAGGTGGAACTCCCGCTGGCTCATTTCGTAAACCCCGCACAACCGGTGATTACAGGAATCGCTTTCCAGGACGACATGCGTCCCGATGCCGTTTTCTACCTCGATGAAATCTCGCTGATCCTCGCCAACCAAGCTCCCACCGACATCCGCTTGGATTCGACGACGATCCCGGAGCGGACGGATGGGGCGGAGGTTGGTGTGGTGACGATCAGCGATCCCAACCTTGACGACATTCATACTTTGACGGTGTCGGATCCGCGATTCGAAATAGTGGACAATGTCTTGAAGCTGAAAAGCGGCCACTGGTTAAAGTTTTCTGCTGAACCCGTGGTCAACTTGACGATCACGGCGGAAGATTCAGGGGGTCTCCGCCTGACGAAGCCGTTTGTGATTTCGGTTCAGTCGGTGACGGAGTGGCTTCCCCAACGCTTAGACCGGTTGGAACAAACGTATGCCGTCGCTCCCGTGGCGGCAGCTTCCGCGACGGCTGATCGTATCGCGGTGGTCTGGGAAGGCGTCGACGCTGGCGGTCCCACCGTGTTCATGCAGCTATTCACGGAGGAACGTGTGCCGGTCACGGCCCCGTTCCTGGTTCCCCAACTCGACGGCGGATTTCGCGAACCCGCCGTCGCGCTGGCCGATGACGGATCGGCATACGTCGCCTTTGTGGGCCAGGACGCCCGAGTCTACGCCCAACGCGTCGGACCGGCCGGTCAACTCCTCGGCGATACCATGGTATTGGAACAAGTCGGACGCTATCGCAGTAACCTCTTTGTGAGCGTCGGTGCTGACGGTCGGGCGGCCGTTTGTTGGCAGGCGGTAGAATTGGACAACAGCGGATTGGACGTCCTGTTCGCCTTCATCGATCCCGCCTCCGCTTCGGTGGCGACTTACCGCACGGGCCAAGGCACTGACCAGGCCAGACCTCATGTCGCGGTGCTCCGTGACGGCCGGGCCGTCGGCGTTTGGGAACACTGGCAAGGCCAGTGGTTTACTCGGGTGGCCCTCTTTTCAGACGAAGGCAGCCTGGAGACGCTCTGGCGCCCCTTTGAAAACACCAGTTTTGGCATCGCAACCGCCGTGTGGGTCGACCAGGACGACAATTTCCTCGTCTATGGCTCAGCCCGTTCCGGACGTTTGGGTGGCGCCCAGTGGCACGACAGCCAGGGGAATCCCTACGGGGAACTGCTTACGATCGCACGCCCCCAGGCGATGAGCGCCACCGGCCGCATGGTCACGAACGACGGACTGCTGGATCGGGATGGCAACCTGCAGGGCACTGTTCCCCAGGCGGCCGATTACGCTTTCCTGGACGAGCGGTTGGTGACGGTGGATACGGACGCGTTCCTGGAAACCCTTCACGCCCGGGTGTATTCGGCCGAACTGGACGAGGAGCACGCCTTCTCGCCACTCCCTGCCGGTCAGCAGGTGCCGCGGGCCAGCACCAGTCCGCTGGCCACTGCGGTCGGCCCCGGCGGGGAAACCGCGGTCATCTGGAGCTCCGGAGATCCGGACACGGGCCAGCAGCGGCTGGTACTCCGCACCACGAACGCTAACGGATCAATCGTCACCGAATCCTGGCTGGACGTCGCTTCCAGCATCGACCTGGATATCGCCTTCGTCGATGACTCGACGTTGGTCTTGGTTCTGCGCCCGAACAGCACGCAGTTAGTCCTGGCCCGCTACGGAATCGATGGAACCCAGATCGGTGAGCCGATTCAGCTGGCGAGCGGTTGGTACCGAGGGGCTCCGATCATCCGATTTGTTCCAGACGTAGGCGGGGTCATGGCGATCAGGGATTCTCAAACTCTCCGGGTTTGGAATCTGACTGCGGACGCCGAATTGACGTCCTTGACGCCCGAATCCCTCACCGACGTTTCCACCACCTTTGAGGTGGCGATGGGACCGGAGGGCCGTTACATACTGTTATGGAGCGCGGCAGGCGCCGGCGGAACCACGGATGTATTCGGGCAGACATTCGAGCCGCAGCATGCACCCCTCGCAGCCCCCACGCACTTGCTATCCGCCCCCTCCGCGCCCGAACTGAGAGTCGCAGCCTTGGAAAACGGAGAATTCGTTGCCTTGGCCCAAATCTCCACACAGCTCACCGCCATCCGGCTTGGACCCGAGGCGGACCCGCGAGGTGAGTCGTTTGCGATCGATTCCGAGCGGTCCTTGCAACTGATCTCCGCAGCAGCGACCGGGGACGGCGCTTTGGGGATCTTCGCGAAAGACCAGACGACAAGCGAACTGGTCGCCGGAACCTTGCTGGCAGACGATACGCTTGTCGAGTTTTCGACGTGGTACGAACCGCCCCAGGGACAGACACCGGGCAGGTTTGCTGCCAGCTCGCTTTTTGAAACGGCTGCCATCGTATGGGGCGAAGAACGGGAATCGACCGGCCGCGGGTACGTGATGGGGATGTTCGACACGCTGGAACGCTTCCTGCCCGAGCATGCCGCCAGCTGGCAGAATCCCAATAACCCTTTCGACGTCAACGACGATGGCATCGTGTCGCCCTTGGACGTCCTGCTGCTGATCAACCGGATCAATCGATTCGGCGCGGGGCAACTGCCCCCGCGTACGGGCGAAAACAAGGAACTGCCCTTCTTTGATGTGCTGGGAAACCAACTGCTGACGGCTGAGGATGTCTTGACAGTGATCAATCACATCAACCTCGGTGTCAGCGTGGCGGGAGCCCCGGGCGAACTTGTCCCTTCCATCCCAACCGGCGTCCCTGTCCGTGAGCTCCCCTTTGCTCGCCCGATGCGGGAAGCCCTTGGAAACGTAGCGGGCCCCGCGCCGCGTGTCGAACCGGCCGTCCCGAATCGATGGCCGGACGCCAGGGAAGAGACCGTCCGCCTGGACCCGGACATCCTTGCGGCCCAGGATGATTTACTCGAATTGCCCCACGGCGTGTGAGGGAGAAAACGCCGGTCGTGAGCTTTCGGCAAGCGTGCAAAATTTTGGCTTTTTTTCGCGGCCGCGCATGGCCGGCCGTGGCTCAGCAGGGAGATGGAACGGTGGTTCTACGGCGATGGTTGGTGGCGGGGTTCGGTCGCCTGGAGGCTTTCGGCCATCCTGGCTGTGGCGAGGGAAAGACGCTATCATCGAGGTTCCGCGAATTCGCCTGGGATCAGGCATTCAGCAGGCGGGCACTGTGGGAAAGCCGAGCGGGGCTGCCCGTAAATCGGCGAGGGGCAGGTAGAGATGAGGATTTTTTTGACCGGGGTCAGTTGTATCGGCAAGACGACCATCGGTGTTCGCTTGGCGCGTCTTCGAGGAGTCCCGTTCTTCGACTTAGACCACGAAATTGAGCATTTCTTTCAGCAGCCCCTTGGCCGAATTCAGGCGGAATGCCTTACGATGGCCTCGTACCGCCAGAAGGCGGCAAAGGCGCTGAAGAACTTGCTGGTTCAGGAGCCGTCTCGCGAGTCGGTTATTGCCTTGCCCCCCAG
>SLMF01000128.1 GCA_007133715.1 Planctomycetaceae bacterium | reverse complement strand
GTCTGGAGCCGGGAGTTGGGCGAGCTGTTCCAGCAGCATTGCGCTGCGTGCCACGGCGAGCTGGATTTCCGCTACAATCGCCACAGCACCTGGGTGAACCTCAGCCGTCCGCAGTACAGCCGGATGCTCAACGCCCCGCTGGCTCAATCGGCCGGCGGGCTGGAACGCTGCGCAGCGCGCGACGGCATCCAACCGGCGCGATTTGCTGACCGGGACGATCCCGTCTACCAAGCGATGCTGCGTACCATCGAGCAGGGCATGCGCGAACTGGACAAAAAGCCTCGTATGGACATGCCCGGCGGTGTGCCGGCGCCCTACGAACAGAACTTCGGCCGCCTGTATCGCGGCGGCGGACAGTATCGATAAGGACTTGGTCAAAAATAGCTTTCTGAGCGGCACGGCGCTAGCCGCCGGTTTTCGGCCCCCATCGGCTTGACCAAGTTCCAAGCACACTCCCACGATCAGAAACGTAATGACCAGAAAGGTAATCGCATGAAATCAAGAGAGTTTGGACGATCGGGCGTCAATGTTTCGGAAGTTGGCCTGGGCTGCTGGCAGCTCGACGGCGTTTGCTGGGGCGATGTGACTGACGACGCGGCATTCGAAATCCTCGCCGCCTCGCTCGATCAGGGTGTCACGTTCTTCGATACGGCCGACGTGTATGGCAGCGGGCGCAGCGAGGAGCTGATCGGCCGGTTCCTGAAAACGCGTCCCGAAGACGTCTTTGTCGCCACCAAAATCGGGCGTTTCCCCGTCGCGGAGGGCGAGACCAATTTTTCCGAGGAGATGTTCCGCAAACATACCGAAGCGTCGCTCCGGCGTTTGGGCGTCGAGTCGCTTGATCTAACACAGCTTCATTGCATCCCCACCGAGCAGCTGCGCCGTGGCGATGTATTCGACTGGCTGCGCGGGCTGCGCAAGGCGGGGAAAATCCGGCGGTTCGGCGCCAGCGTCGAATCGATGGACGAGGCGCTGTGGTGCCTGGAGCAGGACGGGCTTGCCTCGCTGCAAATCATCTTCAACATCTTCCGCCAAAAGCCGATCGACGTGCTGTTCGACACAGCCCGGGCGAAGGGCGTGGCGCTGATCGTCCGCCTGCCCCTGGCCAGCGGCCTGCTGAGCGGCAAAATGGCCCGGGATACCACGTTTCCGGAAAACGACCACCGCACCTTCAATCGGGACGGGCAATTGTTCAACGTCGGCGAGACCTTTGCGGGAATCCCGTTCGAAAAAGGCGTCGAACTGGCCGACATGCTGAAGCACCTGGCGCCCCGCGGCATGACCATGGCCCAGATGGCCCTGCGCTGGATCCTCGACCACAACGCCGTGTCGGTCGTCATTCCCGGCGCCAGCCGCGCCGAACAGGCGAGGGGCAATGCGGGAGTATCTGACCTGCCGCCGCTCCCGGACGAATTGCACGCCGAACTCCGCCGGTTCTATCGGCGCCAGGTCGCCGACCACATCCGCGGTCCCTACTGAGGGCGCTGCATTGAATTGGAACAAATTTGCGCATTCGTGCCAAGCAGGCAGCGCATGGGTTCAACCGCCCGCGGACCAGGGGAACCCATGCGTAAGCTGTCCCCGCGACCATGTCACTATCACCGGGGGGATGAGCGCAGGCGGCGGAACGACTTCAGTCGGGAAACGTCACTTGCTGGCCATCGTTGCGGAACGCGATCCGCAGCAGCACGGCAAATTCCGTAGTGTCGGCGATGAATCGTACCGAACCGTCGACAAACCCGCAAAGAATGCCGCGGCATCACCGTGCCCGTTACGGAAAAACCCGGCCGAAATTTCTCGGCTGGGGTAGGGGCCGGGCGCCGGGCATGTCCATGCGGGGATATCGCTCCAGATCGGCGGCGCCCTCGCGTAGGGCGTCTAGCAGACGCTGGTAGCGGGGATCGCTCGTGTCGCGGAACAACGCCTGATCGGGCTCAGCCCAACCGCCGTCTTCCTGGGATAGGTGGCGCAACAGCACGCGGCTGAGTTCTGGACGCGAGAGATTCAACATGTCCGATGTCCAGCGGATACCCAGGTTCTGGACGATTTCCTCGACCACCAGCGACCATGCCGCTCGCTGCAGATCTCCCCTTCCGGGGGCCGTATCGCGGTCGCTCCAGCTACCGTTGCGCAGCGTAAAATAGGGGTCTCTTCCCCCCGGTGTGCGTGGCCGCGACATCTCCCAGGTGCCGTAGTAAGGGACGTTGGCATCGATCCAGATCGCTACCGTGTCCAACTCGTCGCGTGTCAGGGCGACGTCCTGGTGCCCGCTGACAAGCATGTCGATGAGCTTGCTGGCCATCGAACCGGTCTTCAGGGCGGGGAAATGGCCGCCGGGCCCTGCCCAGAGAAAGTAGTATTCTACCAGATCGCGATTGTTTCCCCGGTTCCAGTCGGCGTTGCGCACGACCAAGCTCTCGTAGCTCATGTTGAAGAGGCGGCTCCTGTCGCCGCTCATATCGATGCCGCCCCGGGGCTCACGCGGATTATGGCACACGACGCAATGCCGGTCCCAGACAGGTTGCACCTGAGCGACATAATTGATCGGGTGGCCCTGGCCGGGTTGGGCGTCCGCCGCCCACGGGGGCGACACCATCTCTGCCGCCGGAAAGGCCCAATACGGCTGCACAACGGCATCCACGGGCGGTGCCTGATGGCGTGAATCGTGGCAGCCGACACAACCGATCGTTTCCCCGGGCGAGATCTGCGTGATGCTGCCCATCCGTTGGATCTCCCGACCCTGGTCATCGACAGCGGAAAAGTAGAGTTCCACATTGGCCGGGGCGCGGAATTTGACAGCCCCTGATTCGCCGACAGGCACGGTTCCGTAGAGTTCCTTCACGTAGTAGGTTCCCCATCCGATCAGGGGATAATGATCGTGGATACGGTCGCCCTCGGTGTTGTATTTCTTGGGGACTTGCCGCCAGACTCGCAGCCCGGCGACCTGGCCTTGCTCGACCCCCTGTTCGAGGAGCCCTCGGTAAATGTCCTGCACATAGAAGACTCCGAAACCTTCTTCCTGCGGGGCATCGCCAGCGAGGACGTGGCCCCTGGGACGAGGTGCGAGCGACACCGGGCTGAACGCCGCTTGTCTCGAATCGCGGTGCAGGGGATAGGTCACCCCGCCGTGATCTACCAGCACGATGGACGCGCGGTCGGGGTCCTCCCCGCCATAGCTGGCCAGCGATAATTCGCGACTGAACGGCCAGGGGTCGGTATAGCCGCGGCGGTTCGAGCGATAGTTGCGGGTCCGCGTCCGGCGCCACTGGTCGCCGGCGGCCTCCAGCAGGCCCACGCCGGTCTCGTGCGTCAGCTTGCGCGAGGCCGCGGGATTCTCGACTCCCCATCGCCGATCGACAAGGGCGAGGTCGGCGATGGGCACTCCGTAATGGCCCGCCATGACATAAATCACCTTGTTGCTGCCGGGGATCTGCCGCGGGGCATAGAGCGCCTCCGGCTCCGACAGCGTGTTGCCGTAGAACAGTTGCAGCATGCGCCCGTTGGGATGGACCGTCCATATCCCCTGCCACGTCCACAGGGTCTTGTCCATGTACTCCCAGCGTGAGGAAAGGATGGTCCCGTCGTGCATGAGCCCCGGGGAGACGCTGCAGAGGGAATCGAAAGCGATGCGCCGGATGTCGCTGCCGTCGGGCTCGCAA
The DNA here is from genome assembly GCA_007133715.1 of Planctomycetaceae bacterium. GTDB lineage: Bacteria > Planctomycetota > Planctomycetia > Pirellulales > Pirellulaceae > SLMF01. Next base: position 1,904 of record SLMF01000128.1, on the reverse strand, counting down.
ATGAATAACGTGAAGGCCAGGAAGTTCTGGCACATGGCGTACTGCTCGCAGCGGGTGGACGCGAAGACGATCCGGCCATCGGGATAGTACAGGGGTGTCACATCATGATAGGGGCCGTCCGTGAGTTGCCGCAGGCCCGTGCCATCGATCTCGAGTTCCCAGATGTGAAAGGGTTCCTGGACATCCGTCTTGTAGGTCATCAGCAGTTTCCGGCCGTCAAACGACGGGTGGATATCGAAGAGGAAGCCACGCGTCGTGGTGAAGATCTCCCGTTCCGTCCGTCCCGGATCCGAAGGGTTAACCACCACGATCGCGGAGCCGCGGTGGGTCCGCTGGCACCACATAGCGGCATTGACGTTAGGGTCCAATCCGTATCCGCCACGGCGGACATAAGCGATTTCTGGCGTCCGAGCCCGGGCACGCGCCTGCAGCTTGTCATAGGTGGCTGCTCGTTTCGCGGTGATCTCGGACGCGATCCCCCTGTCCAGCACCTCGCGAATCGTGGCCCGTTCCGCTTGGTTGAGCAGCCAGGAATCCGCCAAGCGTTCCAGAGGCACAGCACCCGCCGCTTGCATGGCCAGCCCCATTCCTGCCAAGCCGATCATCCAGACTCCGCACCGCACACCGTTCATCCACGCGACTCGCATCGGTCTTCTCCCCCGTTTACTTACCAAGCTCATGGTTCGCTTCCGGCGTGTTCCTGTTTACCGGATTGAACCACAACAACATTTCGGCAACCCCACGATCGGCTGGGTCGAAAGGCTGCTCTCTGAGAATGGCGAGAAACCTGCACTGGCGTTCAAGCCAGATCATCTTGCCGTCGTCATAGCACCGCCAGAGCGCGTCCACCACGGCGTGAACCGTGCCATCGGCTGTCTCGGCTCGGATTTCGTTGATTTCGTCGTCGAACGCGAAGGCCGTCGAGGCCTCGTCGATATATCGGCGGATCGCGTTGACCAAGCGGTCTCAGGCTTGACGGTCGATCTTGCGTGAACGCGACTCCTTTCTGTTCGGCTCGTTGTCCGCGTTTGTCTCTCGGGCGGTACACCTGGAATTCCCCCACACCTTGTGTCCGTGGCGAGTTGTTCGCTGGATGTTCTTCCGCCACCCCTGGTGGGGAGCCCGCGGGTCATCCGACAGCTATTCGCAGGCTTCCAGCAAGGCGCGGCGGACGGAGATTTCGGGGTACTCCAAGGCCAGTTGCCGGATGGCGGAACTACTTTCGGGATCAGCGATCATGCCCAGCGCTTCGGCAGCGGCGTATCGCGTGTCGACCGCATTGTCCAGATTGGCGACGACGTCCAGCAACGTCGGCACGGCCCGCCGCTGTCCAATGCGTCCCAAAGCCCAGGCGGCAGCGGCTCGCCAGCAAGGGGTCGCCTCCATCTGCAGCAGATGGACATTCGGCTCGGCCGGATCGGGACGCCCGTGCCGAGCTTCGTTCAGCTCGGGGACCAGCGAGGCCAGCAGGGTGTCGACGGAGGCGGGCGATTCCAGGTTGCCCAGGGTCCGGGCCAGGAACAGCAGGATCCAGTGCCGGTGCGGCAAGCGAACTTGCCACGTCGGCGGGGTGTTCAACCTGCGTTCGAACGTCTGCTCCGGTTCCGCCCGATACCGTTCGTAGGCGGCTCGCAACGCCGGCTCATACCGCACATCGCGGCAGGTGGCCGAGAGCAGCTGGGCCGCTCGATTTTCGGGCGACGGTTCGCCGGCCCAGGCGTTGACGGTGGTCGCCAGGGCTTCCAGCAGCTCCTGCGACGGCGACATGTCGGGGGTACCGAGCATTGCCAGGCAGGTTTCGATCAGCTCGTCGCCGCGACCGCTGCGGCGGATCACGCGTCCGACCAGCAGTTCATAGGTATCGGTCTCCAGATACAAGGCTCGGTCCGGATCGGTCGGGACGG
>SLMF01000654.1 GCA_007133715.1 Planctomycetaceae bacterium | reverse complement strand
TACGGCTCGTAATCCAAAGGCCGCGTGCGGTCCGGCACCACATGAAACTCGGCCTGCCGCTGGTCCAGATGGATCCGGTCGGCCCGCCGCGGGAACAAGTTGATCGCCGGGCAGGTGTGCAACGCGAACAGCGAGGCATCCACGCGGTGTTCCAGGACGCGATTCACGCGGTCGAACAGCACAAAGATTTCCAGTTCACGACCGGGGGCACGCTGCAAGACCGGCTGCAGGTCGGTCAACTCGACCGAGAGGAAGCGTTCGGGCAGGGCAAAGTACTCGTGCAGCAGGCGGTAGCCCTGGAACGAGCGGGGGCCGTAGGGCAACAGGGCCTGATCGTCCTGGAAGCCGACTCGCCGAATCTTCGAGCGGTCCAGGACAAGCTGCCCGCCGCCGGGCGCATCGGCAGGGCGAATCACGATCGCCAGGGTGTTCGCCAGCAACTGCTCGTACAGCGCCACGGTCAGGTCGCCGCGTCCGCGGAGGAACAGCCGCAGGGAATCGAGGGCCAGTTGTTGAAAATTCCAACCACCCGTGGTAGCCAGTCGCAACTGCAACCCGGCCCGTGTCCCGCTGAAGTCGGGAACATCCCGCAGCGCCTCGTCCCGGCTGAAGTAGCTACCGCTGCGGATTTCGAGCGGCCAGAGCGAGACATCGTCCGTGGTCTGGTAACGGCAGGCCGTCTGCTCGGCCTTGCCCAGCGGAGCGCGGAGCATCGTACCTCGCGGCACGCGGACCCCTTCGGCCAGGGCGCCTTCATTGGGGTCCGGCTGGAATTGGACGATCGCCATCGACGGGGTGGGGGCCACGTAGTGCGGATAGACGATTTCGAACAGATGATGGGCGAAGTCCGGGTAGTGCGCGTCCATTTTCAACTGGACGCGGGCGGCCAGAAAAGCCAGTCCTTCCAGGAGCCGTTCGACATAGGGATCGGCGCATTCGAATTCATCCAACCCCAGGCGTCCCGCGATTTTGGGAAAACTGCGGGCGAACTCGCCGCCCAGTTCCCGCACGTGCTGGAGTTCCCGGTTGTAATAGGCCAGTAAGCGCGGATCCATCGAGCGTCTCTCCCCACGCGGCGGCGGCCCCAGCGTTATTGGCCGCCTTCCCGCACGTTGATGTAACCGGTCTCCAAGTCCACTTCCGTCTTCATGAACATCTGCAGGGGCATCGGTTGGGCCCACAGCATGCCCTGAATCACAAAAGTGACAGCATTCATATTCATCTGCTCGTCTTCTTTCAGCACCTGCACGCGGAGACTGTCGGGCAGGATCCGCGGCTCGAAAAACAGGATGACCTCCCGGATCGCCCGGGCCAGATCATCGATCATCAGCGACGAAGCGGTGATCCCCGACAGGTCGCGCATACCGAAATTCACCACCGAACGGGCCACTTCCGGGTACCGTTCCAGATCCTCGCTCTGGGCCAAGCTGCCCGTATTCAGCAGCCAGCTCAAATCGCGGAGCACGGCCGCGCGGAGTCGTTCCAGCGAGATCACGCGTTGGGCCCGTGATTCTTGCTGTTTTCCGGGTTCGTCGTCGGTCAGCCGATCCAGCAGGCAGGGCTGCAGCCGTTCACGAACCGTCAGTTCCGCCATCTTCCACCTCGCAATCCAGCTGGCGGATATCCAGCAAGGGGAAATCGTCTTCGTCCGTCGCCAGCAGGCGTTGGCCCTGTCCCAGCTGGAGACCGGGTGCGACTTCCTGCCAGTCGGTTTTGCGGGCCAGTCGGATCAGCGGATCCGGATTGGATTCGGAGCCCGGGTAGCGGCTGGGCAGGACCCCCACGGCTTCGCCGCCGTTGACCCAAGTGAACTGGGCTGGCATCCAGACCATATCCCGCAGATCGGCGGGGGCTTCCAGCCGGATCGAGCGGATATGCTGGAAGGGGATCCAGAGATAGCGGCCGGCCACGATGGCTTCCAGCACCGGTCCCAGTCGCGGATCGGCGTCGGCCAGCCATTGAAAGCGATGGCCATCGATCGAACCCGGCACTGCGGGAGCCGCCTCGAAAGCCCGCTCCCGCAGCTGGTTTGCCGCCTCGTACTGCCCCTCGGCCGTCCACCGCAGGGCTTCGACAAGCCACCCGATCCACGCGGGCGGCTCGCCGAAAATCAGTGGACCACGCTTGCCCGCGAAAATTTCCGCCCGCAGCATCTCGCAACGCAACGTCTCGCGGTACATCTGGGCCATGGCCAAAGCCAGCGGCTCCATTTCGGCCGCCGTGTTCAGCTGGACCCAAGCCCGCTCCCACTGACCCTGGACCGCCAGCAGCTGGAACAGGAACACCCGCAGCTTGGCGTCCGCCGGCGATTGGCGGACCTCCTGCTGCAGCTGGGCCAAAGCCCCGTCCAGATCTCCCGCACGCAAAGCTTCCTGCGCCGACATGGCCCGACCTCCCGATTAGCTCTGGAGAAGAAACGCGGCACGCCGCATCAGGTGTCCCAGCCCTTGTGGCCCAAGCGGTCCCAGCCGCGCGGGGGTACGTTGTCGATGAACTTCTGACCGTCAAACGGACGGTACTTCAATTGCACCTTGTAGTACCACAACGTGATCGTCTCGCTGGGACGCTCGTCCTCCGAGCCGCTGATACTCCAGCTGGCCAGGATCGGGTTGAACAGCTTGAACTCGAGGTACCAATTCTTCGAGGCTTCCGACATGTCCTCGCCGGTGGTCAGCAGGTGGATCTTGGCGAAATCGCAGATCTTCCCGCCACCGCAGGCAAACTTCATCAACTCGACCGACGACTTGTCAAAGCTCTTCTGGATCTCGATCGGAGGGATGTCCGTGACCCCCGTGAACAGATCCTTGCTCCCCGCTTTGGAGCTCTCCTTGAACTCCCGCGTCAGGGCCCAGCTGATGTCCGTACAAGAAATCCATTCCTCGTAACCCTTGATCTCGCAGTCCCCTTTGATCGACGGGGACCCATCCAACAGACTCAACAGAATCATGACCTCATTCCTTTCGCTGATTTCGAAGTCCCAACAAAGCCAGGTAAGTCTTGGAAAACCCGACCCACACAGGCGGTGTTGTTACGGCTTCATGGAAACATCACTCCGTCCCTCGCTCTTTCTCTTCCACGGGTCCCCGCGGGCCAGGCCACGGGGAGGCGGATTTCCCGGGCCACTACTTTCCCGACGGCAGCTTGGACACCAGCCGCAGGGAAACCGTCAGGCCTTCCAGCTGGTAATGCGGTCGGAGGAAGATCTTGGAGGTGTAGTAGCCCGGATTGCCTTCCACCTCTTCCACCACCACTTCCGCGGCGGCCAGCGGGCGTGAGGCCTTGGCCTCTTCGCTGGCCGTCGCCGGATTCGATTCCACATACTGGGAGATCCAGCGGTTCAACCAGATCTCCATATCTTCCCGCTCCTTGAAGGAACCGATTTTGTCCCGCACGATGCATTTCAAATAGTGGGCAAAACGGCAGGTCGGGAAGAGATACGGCAACCGGGCTGCCAGGTTGGCATTGGCCGTGGCGTCCGGATCATCGTACTCGGCCGGCTTCTGCAAGGACTGGGCCCCGATGAAGGCGGCAAAGTCGGAATTCTTCTTGTGGATCAGCGGCATGAAGCCATTTTTGGCCAGTTCGGCTTCCCGGCGGTCGCTGATCGCGATCTCGGTCGGGCACTTCATATCCACGCCGCCGTCGTCGGTGGGGAAGGTATGGGTGGGCAAGCCGGTCACGGCCCCGCCCGATTCAATCCCCCGAATGCGGCTGCACCAGCCGTAAAACTTGAAGGACTGGTTGATATTCAAGGCCATGCCATAGGCGGAATTGGCCCAGCAGTAGCGATCGTGGACCGCGCCTTCCACGTCCTCTTCGAAGTCGAATTCGTCGACCGGGTTGGTCCGCGCCCCGTAAGGTGTGCGCGCCAGGTAGCGGGGCAGGGCCAAGCCGACGTAACGGGAATCCTCCGATTCGCGGAGCGAGCGCCAGGCCGCGTATTCGGGTGTGCCGAAGATCTTCGTCAGATCCCGCGGATTGGCCAACTCCTGCCAGCTGTCCATCTGCAGCAGACCGGGAGCCGTCCCGGTGATGAAGGGAGCGTGAGCCGCCGCGGCGATCTTGGACATCTCTCCCAGCAACTCGACATCCGGCGGGCTGTGGTCGAAGTAGTAATCGCCGATCAGGCAGCCGTACGGTTCGCCCCCGAACTGGCCGTACTCTTCTTCGTAAACCTTCTTGAACAGAGGGCTCTGATCCCAGGCCGTGCCCTTGAACTTCTTCAAGGTCTTGTGCAGGTCCTTCTTGGAGATGTTCATCACGCGGATCTTCAACATCTCGTCCGTTTCCGTGTTGCTGACCAGATGGTGCAGTCCGCGCCAGGCCCCCTCCAGTTTCTGGAAATCGGAATGGTGCAGGATCAGATTGATCTGCTCGGTCAATTTGCGATCGATTTCGCCGATAATCGCCTCGATCGACTTGAGGGCGTCATCCGAGATCAGGGCCGAGCTATCGAGTGCCTGGGCGGCCAGGGTCTGGACCGCGTTCTGCACCGCTTGCCGGGCTTGATCGCTCTTGGGTTTGAACTCCTTCTGAAGCAGGGACTCGAATTCATTAGCTTGGATCGCGGCTTCGCCCGCCGCGGCCGGTTGGCCGGCGGCATCCGCTTGCACTTGGGCATCATCAGACATCGGAACTAGCTCCCTCGTAAAAACACGTCTCGAGCGACCTGGTTGGCAGGGCGGCCCGCCGACGGGTGGATGCGGGTGAATGTTCGAATTTCGCGGCCCCCGACCCGCGCCTCGGCGGCGCGGCAATGCGAACCGCGTGTCAGCAACCGACGTCAGTTATTCGCTGGCTCCCTCCTGCGAACCGCTGGCCAACGTCTTCATCAACTCGGGGTCTTGCAAAACACGAGCCATCAACTCCTCCGCGCCTGTCTTGCCGTCCATGTAGGAGAGCAGATTCGCCAGCTCGGTCCGCGCGTCCAACAGCTTCCGCAAGGCGTCGACTTTGCGAGCCACGCCTGCAGGTGAAAAATCGTCCATGCTCTCAAATGTCAAATCGACGCTCAGGTTTCCCTCGCCAGTCAACGTGTTGGGCACGGGAAATGCCACTCGCGGCTTCATCGCCCGCAGCCGATCGTCAAAGTTGTCGATATCGATCTCCAGAAACTTGCGATCATTGACCGGGCCCAAAGGCTCCGCAGGCTTCCCCGACAGATCGGACATCACGCCCATCACAAAGGGCAACTGCATCTTCTTCTCCGCACCATATACCTCCACATCGTACTCGATCTGTACCCGTGGAGGCCGATTGCGTGCCACAAACTTCTGACTGCTCAAGTTGGCCACAAGCATGCTCCTCTCTCATTCGTACCGTAAACGCAGCCGGTCGCTGGCTGCCGCCAGCAATCCCAACCGCACACCACACGCGACGTTAACGGGTCTGGGCAAAATCGGCGCGACAGGCAAACGCCTCTCGCGACCTCGCCGGGGCCGGGGGGCAACCGTGCTCCCGCCGCCCACAAACGGCTAGTACCCGCTCTCCTCCGAAATCCCACCCAATGATTCCGCCTGCTCCACTCCGGCCGGCGTCAACTCCCGCAATAACTCCAAAAAAGT
>SLMF01000383.1 GCA_007133715.1 Planctomycetaceae bacterium | reverse complement strand
GAGCATGTGGTTTATGGCGGTTTGGACGGCCGGCTGTACGTCGTGCCGCTGGCGGGCGGCGAGGTGGCGGCTTATCCGACGGCCTTTGGGGCTCCGATTTCGGCGCCCTTGGCTGTGGCCGGTGGCCGCGTGTTCGTGCCCAGCGAGGACGGTTATCTGTACGTATTCGGGGCGGGCGGTCAGGCGGAACTGCCGGCCGAATCGCTGGGGATCGAGCAGATCCGCAACCCGTTGGCCGGGCCGATGGCGGGGCCCGAATACGATTGGTACACGAACTACGCCGATTTCGCTTCGACCAATGCCAATCAGCAGGGACTGGAGTTGCCGTTGCGGATGCGGTGGGCCCGGCGGCTGGCCGGGACGGTCAAGCATCTGCCGGTGTGTGGGGGCGGGCGGATGTATACGCATACGGCGGAGGGCCAGATCATTGCGGTCGAGCAGGACACGGGTCGGCTGCTGTGGCGGCGGTACTGGCCGGGCGTCTATCTGTCGTTCACTTCGCCGTTGTACTACGAGGGCCGCCTGCTGGTTCCTCAGGTCGGGATCCGCGAGTCGCGGGTGCGGTGTTTGGACGCGGCTACGGGCGAGCTGATCTGGGAGGCGCCGTTTACGGGTTCGCCCAGCTGGAGTCGGCAGTTCCCGCCACTGGTGCATGGCAATCTGGCGATCTACGCTTCCGGGTCGGGCGAGTATGCGGCTCAGGGCAGCGAGCGGGCGTTCACCTTCCGCGGCGATCCGCAGCCAGCCGCGGACGGCCGGGAGGTGATGAGTTTCATTTACACGAACGACAATCCGTACTACCCGCGCGACAATCGGCCCTTGATCTGGGCCTGGGATCTGGACACCGGCGAACTGGTCTGGCAGCGAGATTTTTCGGAGTACGGCCGGGGTGGTAACGACTGTGGGTTGTGCCTGCTGGACGGCAAGCTGTATTACTCGACGTTCTTTGGCTACGCGGCCAGCCAGCGGGCGCGGCGGGGTTTGCCGCCCGACCATAACGGGCTGACCGCTTGCCTGGACCCGGACACCGGGGAAGTGATCTGGCTGACCACCGATTACTTTGTGACGGCCAAATGCACGGTCTCCGGCCGCGACGGCCGGATCTACATTGGCGGCCATAACCGGGCTTCGGAGAATACCACCGACCGCTTCGTCTGGTGTCTGGATGCCAGCGACGGGTCGCTGATCTGGCAGTCCGATGCGGTCACTTCGGCGCTGAACGTGGTGACGGTCGGCGAGCGGTTCGTGTTCTCCAACGCCCTGCGCGGCCGGGGGAATGTCTTTGATCGCGAGACGGGCCAGGTGGTCTCGGGCGTGGGACACAATTACGCCTGCTGCCGGTTCACCCTGTCCGAGCCTTATGTGTTGGGAGCCAACATGGACATGATCGATCTGGCCGCGGATGGAGAACTGGTGTCGACGGGCCCGGCGATCGATTCCCGCGAGTGTCTGGGCGCGGTGATCTCGAACGGCCGCATGTTCTACGTGTCCCAGGCCAGCGGGTTCATCGTGTCGCAGACCTACGGCGACGAGGCACGGCGAGTACCGGCGGTGTGGGAGCGCGACCCGGGGGTTGAGGCACCGAGTTCGCAGGGGCGGCAGGTTCCGAACATGCTCTCGAGCTACGGAGGAGCGACGCGATGAGGCGAGTACTTCTGGCGATCGTTTTCGGAGCGTGCTGTGCGGGGTTGAGCAGCGGCGGGGCGGTGGCGGCCGACGGCCCGTTTCTGCAGCCGCTGGTCCGCGTGGTCGACTTGGACATCGGCCAGCAGGCCACGGTCCAGTTGGCCGACGGCAGCACGGCCGAGGTCCGCTTGTTGGACGTGCAGGAGACCCGCGACCCGATCCGGCAGGCGGTCCGCCGCACCGCGGTGCGGGTCGAGGTGAACGGCCAGGTCGGCACGCTGTCGGCCGGCCTGTACCACTTGCCGATCACGCTGGGCGGCGTCCGGATCGATTGCGCGGTGACGGCCGGATACAACGTGGACAATGTACGGCGCGATTACGCGTTGGACGCTGCGGCGCGGTTACGGCTGTGGCCCGCCGACTCGCCGCTGCTGCGCCCGGGCAGCTTCCGCTACCCGCTCCGGCAACGCTGGTTTGCCACGCTGACCTGGAGCGACATCGAGCCGATCGACGCGGGGACGCAGATCTCGCGGCAGGTGGCCTACCATAACGGCGTGGACATCGGCGGCGCGGAAGGCCGCGTGGAGGTCGTCGCGGCGACCGCCGGTCTGGTGGTCTCATCGGGCTTGGAGGTATTGGACGAATACGACGAGGGCGCGCCGGTGCTGCCTCGGTATGACGTGGTGTACCTGCGCGACGCCCGCGGTTGGTACTACCGCTACAGCCATTTCCAGTCGATCGATCCGGAGATCGTCCCGGGGCGCGAGGTGCAGCCGGGCCAGCGGTTGGGCGTGTTGGGCAAGGAGGGTGCCAGCGGCGGCTGGGCGCATTTGCATTTTCACATCTCCAGCCGGCAGCCGTCCGGCGCGTGGGGGCTGCAGAACGCTTATGCCTTTCTGCACGAAGCGTATCGCCAGCAGTACGATCCGCCGGTGCTGGCGTGCGCCCGGCCGCAGCAGTTGATCCGGGCCGGCGACACGGTGGAACTGGACGGCCGCGAATCCTGGAGCGCCTGCGGGACGATCCGCGAATACCACTGGACCTTTACCGACGGCGCCACGGCCAGCGGGGCGCGGGTCGAGCGGAAGTATCCGGTGCCGGGCAAGTACGCGGAGATCCTGCGTGTGACCGATAGCCAAGGGAATGTCGACTACGACTTTGCCTACGTCCAGGTCCTGGCCCCCGAGCGGCCCGACCGATACATGCCCTACTTGCATGCCACCTCGGCTCCGACCCTGGACATTGCGGCGGGCGATCCGATCGAGTTCCAGGTGCGGGCGTTTCGGATGACGGAGGGCGAGGAGGTCTGGGATTTCGGCGACGGCAGCCCGCCGGTTCGGACACGTTCCGACGGCAACGTTACCCCGCTGGCGCCCGACGGGTACGCGAAGGTCACTCACCGTTACGAGCAGCCGGGCGACTATCTGGTCCACGTCTCCCGCCGCGATTCGCGAGGCGTCCCGGCTCATGCCCGGCTGTATGTTCGGGTGGGGCCGCAGGATTCCAATCCATGAAGCGGAGAAAAACTGGACATGAGGCACACCGGAGTATGTTTCCGGATCGGACTCGTCTTCTTGGCGAGTGTGTCTTTTTTGGAAACCGCAGCGGCCGCGGCCCGAGATTGCGCGGATTCAAGGTGGGAACACGCGGACGATTTGGGGTGTGGGATTCACGGAGGACGTCCAGGTTTGGGGCTGGAATCGCGAAGTGCCGTCGGCCGTCTGCTTCATCGACATCATCGGCTCGCGGGCCATGGCGGGCAGCGGGCTGCGGATGATCGGTTCCCCCGTCTTCGGCAACACGGTGCGTTTCAGTGAAATCACCGGTTTCCGTTACCGGCCCGGTTTCCACATTCAGCCCACCTGGGTACAAGGCATGGACCCCAACACGCGGGCGGGGATCAGCATCAAGGGCATCCACCGGCACGAGGGCGTTCCCGACCGTGCGCCGGTCAAGCACTGGAACGTGATCGAAGCCGTCCATGTGTACGATGGCCCGCACGGTATCCGGATCCATCCCGATGCCGGGCCGACGATCCTGCGGCGGAACGCGGTGCATGTCGATTCCGAACCCTTGGTGGACGAAGGCGCTCGGGCGATTGTGATCGAATGAGTCAAACGTCCGGCTCTGCCTCGCGTCGGGCTGCTTGACAGGTTGGGTGTGGCGGGCTACAAGGAACTTCAGGCTGGCGGTCGGGTTGCCGATGTTTTCGAATTGTGCCTATGGCGCCGGGTCGCCGCCACGGCACGCCATGTGGGGTGCATCGGGCAAACGGGTGCGCCGCACTTCCGGGCAGGTTTTTTCCGCGCCGCGTCGGTCGATGAAGGAGGCGAATCATGGGCCGTAGAAGTAATCCGTTCTGCGTGATCCCGGCAGCCGTTTTGGCCGCGGGAATCTTTCTGTTCGGTGGGTTGAGGGTCGAGCTGCGGGCCGGAGAACCGGAGCCGTCCGCTCGGGCGCAGCAGATTCTCGAAACCACCGGTGTGCACGGTGGGCTTATAGTTCATTTAGGCTGCAGCGACGGCCGGTTGACTGCGGCCCTGCAGGCTGGCGAATCTTACCTGGTGCATGGTTTGGCCGCGGATGGGGAACAGGTCGAGGCGGCTCGGCGGCACGTGCAGTCGCTGGGCGTTTACGGCCCGGTTTCCATCGACCGCATCCCCGGCAGCCGCCTGCCGTACATCGACAACCTTGTCAACCTGGTGTTGGCCGAGGAACCGGGTGAGCTGGGCATCGCGATGGACGAGATCCTGCGTGTGCTGTGCCCGGGCGGGGTAGCCTACATCCAGCAGGACGGGGTGTGGATCAAGACGGTCAAACCCCGTCCGGAGGAGATGGACGAGTGGACGCATGCCCTGTACGACGCGACGAACAACCCGGTGGCGCACGACACGGTCGGGCCGCCGCGGCGGCTGCAATGGGTTGCCGGTCCGCGCTGGTCGCGGCACCACGATCATATGTCCAGCGTCAGTTCGGTGGTGTCGTCGGGCGGGCGGGTGTTCTACGTGTTTGACGAGGGAAGCCCGACTTCGATCTTCCTGCCGTCCCAGTGGGTGTTGATCGCTCGCGACGCGTTCAACGGCCAGACGCTTTGGAAGCGTCCGATCGCCAACTGGCATACGCAGCTGTGGCCTTTGAAGAGCGGTCCGGCGCAGCTCGCACGGCGGCTGGTGGCCGTGGAAGATACGGTCTATGCCGTGTTGGACATCGACGGCCCGCTGGTCGCGCTCAACGCGTCCACGGGCGGCACGCTTCAGACCTACGCGGGCACCGAGGCCACCGAGGAAATCCTGTTTTGTGACGGTGTGTTGTTCGCTGTGGTGCGACCGGAGGGGGTTGATTCACAGATGCACGGGACGGGATACGAGAGTTTGGCCGAGGTGCGGCAGCATCGGCGCGATTGGCGGTGGGGGCAGGAAGCTCCGCGTGCGATCGTGGCCCTGGAGGCGGCTAGCGGCGACCCCCTGTGGCGGACGCAGATGCCGATCGCCCAGGCGACTCTGGCGGTGGATGCCCAAGGCGTGTATCTGTACGACGGCGAGCGGATTGTCGGCTTGGACCGAACCGCGGGAACGCTGCGTTGGAAATCGGAGCCGATAGCCGGACGGAACCTGAACCACACCGGCTATACGCCCAACCTGGTGGTGTCTGACGGGGTGGTCCTGTTCGCCGGGGGCAATCGCCGGATGACGGCGGTCGCGGCCGATACGGGAGAGACGCTGTGGACGGGCGAGCATCATCGGGGCGGGCACAATTCGCCGGAAGATCTGCTGGTGGTCGGTGGGCTGGTCTGGTCCGCCGCGATTGCCGGCGGTAATGACTCGGGAGTGTGGACCGGCCGTGATGTGAAGACGGGCGAGGTGAAGAACGAGTTCTATCCGGATGTCGACACGTATTGGTTCCATCACCGCTGCTACCGGGCCAAGGCCACGCATCAGT
>SLMF01000197.1 GCA_007133715.1 Planctomycetaceae bacterium | reverse complement strand
GGAATCCGCCCCGGCCGGCGGCACCGCAACCGCCAGAGTTCCCATTGCCGCTGAGCTTCCCGCAGCCGGTCGCCGGCCGCTCCGTTCGTTCCATTTCGCATCGGTCGTCCTCCACTTCGAGAGCAGAATCGACCGCCAGTCTACCCCAACCCCCGCTCCCGCTTCATGCACGCTTGCCGAGAGCGCTCGATTCAAGACGTGGAACACCCCCCCTCCCGGAGCAATTCGTGTGACGGGCATCGAATCCATCTTCGTGGCGATAACAAACAACTTGCACAGAGGGGTCAATTTATCCGAGCGTCAGAGGACGTGGTTTGGTTACCGTTTCGGCGAGCCGAACCCGTGGTTGCTTGACGGTTGGCTCGCTGGTTAGAATCAGGGTGTTAAACAGGACTTGGTGGCTGTCGGGGGGGGGTCGCGTACGATTTCCAAAGCGGGCCCGCGACGCGGCTTCGGCGGCGTATAGGTGCGGGCGGGGAGGTTTCGAGGGATTTCATGCAGACAAAACAATTGGGCAACACGGACTTGCAATTGACGCGGATCGGGCTGGGAACCTGGGCGATGGGCGGCTCCGATTGGGCGTACAGCTGGGGGCCGCAGGACGATCAGCAGTCGCTCGAAGCGATTTACCGCGGCCTCGATTTGGGAATCAACTGGATCGATACGGCGGCGGTCTACGGGCTGGGGCATGCCGAGGAGATCGTGGGCCGGGCCGTGCGAGGGATGCGGTCGCGACCCGTGATCGCCACCAAATGCGAGCGATGTTGGGATGCCGACGGTCAGATTCAACCTTGTTTGAAACGCGCGAGCATCCTGGCCGAGGCGGAAGGCAGCTTGCGGCGGTTGGGGGTCGACGTGATCGATCTGTACCAGATCCATTGGCCCCAACCCGACGAGGACATTGAAGAGGGTTGGGAGGCGATCGGCGAGTTGATTCGTGCGGGCAAAGTCCGTTACGCCGGGGTCAGCAATTTCAGCCGGGCTCAGCTGCGGCGGGCCCAGCAGATCCGTCCCGTCCACTCGCTGCAACCGCCTTACAGCATGTTGATGCGGGAGAGCGAAGCCGAATTGCTGCCGTATGCGGCGGAGCAAGAGATCGGGGTGGTGGTTTACAGCCCCCTGCAGAAGGGTTTGCTGACAGGCAAGGTGACTCCGGCGTGGGTGGAGCAGCTACCGCCCGATGATCATCGGCGGGGCGATCCGCAATTCCAGGAACCGCGGTTGAGCGCGAATCGTGCTTTGGTCGACGGCCTGCAGGAGATTGTCGGGCGGCACGGCCGCAGCGTCGGCGAACTGGCGATCGCGTGGGTCCTGCAGCGTCCGGAAGTCACCGCGGCCCTGGTGGGTGCCCGCAAAGCGGTGCAGATCGAGCAGACCGCGGGGGCCGCCGACTGGCAGCTGACGTCCGACGAAATGGCCCAGATCGAACACCTGCTCGACCGCCGCCGCCAAGCGGTGGGCGGTCCGTGACCCGCTTGCGGGCCCGGCTGCGAGTTTCCTTTTGCAAGCTCCGCTCGATCGCGGGCAGGTGCCCGCGTGTCCACGTCTTGTGGGCAGTCCCCACTTGGCCGGTTCAGAGATAGGGGGTCAGCAGGCGTGCCACGCCATCGCGGAGTTTGACGGGCAGCGAGCGACCGTCCAGGGCTTCGATTGTCACGGGGCGGGCCTGTCGGATCTTGCGGCGAATCAGCCGCTCCAGCCGATTGGCCAATTCCCAGTCGTAGCATTCCAAGTTGAATTCGAAGTTCAAACGCAGACTGCGGGGGTCCCAATTGGACGATCCGAGCAGCGACCAGCGGCTGTCGACCACCATCAGCTTCGTGTGGTCGAAGGGGGGTGGCGAGAACCACACCCGGCAGCCCCGCTCGACCAACTGCCACAACTGAGCGGCGGCGGCCCATTGCACCAGCCGCAAGTTGTTCTTCAGGGGGATCACGATGTCCACTGCCACCCCACGCAGGGCGGCGACATTCAACGAAGTGATCAAACCCGGATCGGGCAAGAAATAGGGCGTCACGATGTGGATCGAACGGCGGGCGCAGGCCAAGGCCCCCAGCAGCGTCCAGCGGAGCTTCTCGAAATCCTCATCGGGCCCGTCGCTGATGCCCCGGGCAAACACGGTACCGGCGGGCGGGAGTGTGGGAAACCAAGCCTCCCCCTGCAGTCGTTCTCCCGTGCAAAAGGCCCAGTCCTCGCAGAACACGTCCTGCAGGTGGGCCACCACGGGTCCTTCTATGCGGAAATGCACATCCCGGATCGTGCGGCGGGGTTGCAGCGCCGGGTAATGGCCTGCTCGGATGTTCATTCCCCCCGTAAAACCGACTTGGCCGTCGGCCACCAGGATCTTGCGGTGGTTTCGCAGGTTCGCGAAGCGAAACGCCCAGGGAACGCGTCGAGGCAGGAAGCGTGCGGCAGGCACGTTGGCCCGCCGTAGCGGCCCCAGGATCGAGGGCCACGAATAACTGGCTCCGACGCCATCGACCAGCACGCGGACCTGCACCCCCCGGGCCACCGCGGTCGCCAAGGCGTCCACGAACAGTTGCCCCGCACGATCGTCATCGAAGATATAGGTGGACAAACTGATCGAACGCTGGGCTTGGCCGATCGCCGCCAGCATCGACGGATAGGGGTGATCCTCCTCGTTCAGCGGCTGGACACGATTCCCCCCCAAGAGCGGCCGTTGCGAAATTTCGGCCAACATGCCCGCCAGGGTCTGCAGATGCGCCTCGTCGGTCGCCAGGGTGCGTGCGAGCATGTCCGTGGCATCGCCGGGGAACGATTCGGGCGGCCGAGAATCGCCATCTCGGCCGCGAAGCAAACGGGCTCGCCGCTGGATCCGATTGATGCCCAACCCGATGTAGAGCAAGCTGCCGACCACGGGAACCAGCCAGATCAGACCAACCCACCCGATCGCGGCACGAGCATCCCGCTTGTACAATACCACGTGACAGGAAGTGACCACGGCAATCACCAGGGTCAGCAGCGTTGCCAGGTGCGGCCACAGTCGGAGAACGAGTTCGAAGATCACTTGAAAACCACCTCGGAAGGACTACGGGGTTCCGGCGGATTACCCGATCCTGTGCAGCGGATCGGTGACGCCGGTAGACAACCGCCCGGATTCGTCACATACTGGCGATTCTTTCAGGCAGTGAACGGCATTGGAAGGGGGGGGGCATCATCCCCCCATGTATTTCCGGGACCAGGCGGAGGAAAACAGTATGAGCGCGGACACCAACCGGCAGGCAATGGAGCAGTTGTACGCACAGCGTCTGAACCGCTATCTGACAGCAATGCGTAACGAGACGCCGGACCGGGTACCCATCCGGCCCCTGGTTGCGGAAGCCACGGCGGTCCATGCGGGCTATACGTGCCAGCAAGTCGCCCATGATTATGAGTACGCATTTCGCGCGGCTCGTCGCTGTGCGGCCGATTTCGACTGGGATGCGGTCGTGCCCAACATGGTTTTCGTCTGGACCGGGATGACCCAAGCCTTGGGGCTGAAATATTACGGGATCCCCGGGATCGACATCCCCGCGGATATTGGTTTCCAATACCGGGAACCCAGCGAGGAGCAGGCGTTCATGCAGCCGGACGAGTACGACCAGTTGATCGCGGATCCGACGGGATTTTTGTACAACGTATGGCTGCCCCGCGTGTCTTCGGACATTGCCGGTCCGGGGCAACCGGCCAGTTATCGCGGCAACTTGGCCTTGGTCAAGGGCAGCATGGCGATGATGCAGTACTTTGGGGCGTTGGGTCAGCAGACACAGATGCTGCGGGAGGAATCCGGGACCGTGTCGGCCCTGGCGGGCATTTTCAAAGCGCCGTTTGACATCATCGCCGACAAATTGCGGGGCTACATGGGATTGGTGATGGACATGCACACCCAGCCCGACAAGGTGCTGGCGGCTTGCGAGGCCCTGATCCCGCACCTGACGCATGTGGGGTTGGCCACGGCCGATGCCAACAAGCAGCTGCCCATCGGGTTCTGGATGCACCGCGGATGTGTGCCGTTTGTGAATCATGCGCAGTTTCATTCGCACTATTGGCCGACGTTGAAGCCGATTGTCGAGGAATTCTGGGCGCACGGTCACCAGACCCTATTTTACGCCGAGGGCAACTGGAATGCCCATTTGGAGACGTTCACCGAGTTGCCGGATCGCAGCATCATTTACCACGTGGATCAGGATGACATTTTCGACGTGCATCGCAAGCTGGGCCACAAATTCTGTCTCAGTGGCGGGATTCCCAACCAATTATTGAGTTTTGGTCGTCCGGACGAGGTACGGGATTCCGTCCGTCGGGTGATTGAGGGCGTGGCGGGCGAGGGCGGTTACATCCTGGATGCGGGCGCGATCATGCAGAACGACACGCGGATGGAGAACCTGCGGGCGATGACCGAGGCAGGCCGCGAGTTTGGGGTTTACCGGTCCACGCCCTGTGACGAACCCGTATCTGGAGCAGCTCCCGAGCAACCGCTGCCCGCCGGTTTCGGCTTGGCCGATCGTCCCCCACCGGTGCCCCGGCCGGGCATCTGTGTACCCTGGGAAGACAAGGTCCGCGAGTTCTCCGAATTGTCCGGCGATGTCGCTCTGTCGCAGCGGGTGTGGGAAGATATCGAAGGGCTGGGCCACACGTTTATCTGGATGTGCTTGCTGGCCTTCTAGGGGGCTCTCGATATGAACACACCACGCCAAACGGTTTCTTACCTGATCCGCCGCTTTCGCCAAGCCGGTCTGGTCCCCAACAAGCGCCGGGGACAGAACTTCCTGGTGGACCTGAATCTGGTGGAATGGCTGGCCGAATCGGCACAGCTCGGCCAGAACGATGTGGTGCTCGAAGTCGGCACGGGCACCGGGTCGCTGACGGCTTTGCTGGCGGAACGCGCCGCGGCGGTGGTCACGGTCGAAGTCGATCCGCAGCTGCACCAACTGGCGGCCGAAACACTGATCGACTTGCCGCAGGTGGTGATGCTGCAGCAGGACGCCTTGCAGAACAAGAACCGGTTTCACCCGCGGGTGCTCGAAGCGGTTCGGCAGCAGTTGGACGCAGCACCCGGACGGCAGTGGAAATTGGTCGCCAATCTACCTTACAGCATTGCCACGCCGGTGATCGCCAATTTGCTGGGTGTCGAGCCGCGGATCGCTTCGATGACGGTGACGATTCAACGCGAGTTGGCCGAGCGGATTGTGGCGGTTCCGCGAACCAAATCGTACAGTGCGTTGAGTGTGTGGATTCAGAGCCAGTGTGAGGTCCAATGGTTGCGGAGTCTGCCGCCGTCGGTGTTCTGGCCACGGCCCCGGGTGTCGTCGGCGATCCTGCACTTGGTGCCCCAGGAGGCAAAACGGGCGCGGATCGGGGACGGCGAGTTTTTCAGAAGGTTTATCCAAGCCATGTTCTTTCACCGCCGCAAGCTCCTGCGGCGGGAATTGCTGTCCGCCTTTAAGAACCAGCTGGACAAACCGGCGGTGGCGCAGATTCTTCGCAGCCAGGGACTTGACGATACGGCTCGCGCGGAAGAACTTGACCTCCACGCGTGGTTGAATCTGTGCGACGTGGTTCGTGATC
>SLMF01000438.1 GCA_007133715.1 Planctomycetaceae bacterium | reverse complement strand
GGGCGGGGTGATGGCTGCGCTGATTGGCGGGGGATTGTGCTTGGTGCTTGGTTCGTAGTGCCGTAGGTTGGGTCTCTGCCCCGAGGATCTCCCTGTGGTTACTCCGCGCGCGGGAGTAAATCGGCTCGTTGAACGCCCAGCGGGCGGCACCGGCAACGCCAGCCTGCCGGCGCCTCCGGCTGGGCGTTAAACGAGCTGCGGAATTGTGCCATCCTCAACCGCAGCCGGTATAAAAGAACCCTTGCCGGGTGCTGCCGGGCAGGGCGGCCTTTTGATATCATCAGGACCAAGCGGGGGCCAACGGGTGGCAAAACCTGCAGAAACCGACTGGGGCGTTGGTTTGCCCATTGGTGTGGCATCGTGTGCGAATCGGGCCCGCAGGGGCAAGGAGCCAGAATCTTGAGTGAGCCGATTATCAGTGTTTCCGGACTTCGCGGTATTGTGGGGACCAGCCTGGACCCCCTGATTGCCCTCCGCTACGCGGCGGCCTTCGTCCAAGGACTCCCGCCTGGTGCGATCGTGATCACGCGTGACGGACGGCCCAGCGGAGCCATGTTGGCCGCAGCCGTAGGCAGCGCCGTGTGCGGCTTGGGACGTCAAGTGCTCGATGGAGGGGTTGCAGCAACACCAACGACGGGGGTTCTGGTCCGGCAGCATCGGGCGGCGGGCGGCATCCAGATCTCGGCCAGCCACAATCCGCCCGAGTACAATGGGCTGAAGCTGATGTCGGCCGCAGGCTGCGTGATCGCTGCCGATGACGGTCAGCAGGTGCTGGAACGGTATCGGAGTGAGGAGGTTCCCTGGTGCACCGCGGACCGCATCGGCGGCATCGAGCCGTTGGCGGACACGACCAGCGAACATTTGACGCGGGTGCTGGCTCTGGTGGATGGCCCGCGGATTCGTCGGCGGGGTTTTCGGGTGCTGCTGGACGCCAATCAGGGTGCGGGCAGTTTGCTGGGTCGGCGACTGCTGGATTCGCTGGGTTGCCACACGGTCGTGTTGGGCGGCTCGGCAAACGGGAATTTTGCGCACCCGGCGGAGCCCACGGCGGATAATCTGGCGGGCGTGCGAGAACAGGTGACGGCGGCAGACGCGGACGTGGGCTTTTGCCAAGATCCGGATGCCGACCGCTTGGCCTTGATCGACGAGCATGGTCGTTACATCGGCGAAGAGTACACGCTGGCGTTGTGCGTGGAGCATATTCTTGGCGAGCGTCGGGGACCGATTGTGACCAACTGCGCGACCAGCCGGATGTCGCAGGAATTGGCGGAGCGGTACGGTGTGGCCTATCACCGGGCACCGGTTGGCGAGGCGAACGTGACGGGTTGCATGCGGTCGGTGGGTGCCGTTTTTGGTGGCGAGGGCAACGGAGGTCCGATTGACCCTCGCGTGGGCTATGTGCGGGACAGTTTTGTTGGCATGGCCTTGGTCTTGGACGCCTTGGCGGCTCGGCAGGCTTCGTTAAGTGTTCTGGCCGATGAACTGCCCCGCTTTGCGATCTGCAAGCAGAAATTCGCCCTGCCTTTGCGGCAGGTGCCGGCCGTGCTGGACGGTTTGGAGCAGCGTTTTCCGGAGGCGCGGGCCGATCGCCAGGACGGCTTGCGATTGGATTGGCCCCGCGCTTGGCTGCTGGTTCGACCCAGCAATACCGAGCCGCTCGTCCGTGCCATTGCCGAGGCGGACTCGCAGGATCAGGCGGAGCGTCTGTGCCAGCAAGCCGGGGAAGTGATTCAGCAGTTTTCCAACCCGAGGTGACCGCGACGTTAACCATGTTTTCACCGACTCCTTCAGTGCGAAGCGACGATGCGGTGGCCATTTGGCAGGCCGGTGTCGACGCGGTGCGGAGCCCGCGGTTGGTTCAGCAGGCTCTACGCGTGGGCCGCGACACGCTGGAAATCGCGGATCAAACGCTGCGCCGGGAGGAGATCGAGCGGATCGTGGTGGTGGGAGGCGGCAAAGCGGGTGCCGGGATGGCTGCCGGGTTGGAAGCAGCACTCGGGCCCCCGTGGCTGCAGGAGAAGCGGGTGCGGGGTTGGATCAACGTGCCGGATGACTGCGTGTTGCCGCTGGAGTGTATCCACCTGCATGGCGCTCGGCCGCCGGGGGTGAACGAGCCGACGGAAGCAGGCGTGACCGGGTCGGAGCGGATCTTGAGCTGGCTGCGTGCAATGGGGCCGCAAGACCTCTGTCTGTGCCTGATCTCGGGCGGCGGATCGGCGCTGTTGCCGGCACCGGTGGCCGAGATCACGCTGGAAGACAAACGGGCCGTCACGCGGCACTTGAGCGCGGCGGGCGCCAACATCCGCCAGCTGAATACGGTGCGGAAGCATCTCAGCCGCTTGAAAGGAGGTGGTTTGGCGCGTGCCTGCCGGGCTGGCCGCTTGATCACGCTGATCATTTCGGACGTGTTGGGGGACCCCTTGGACGTGATCGCGTCCGGGCCGTGCGTGCCCGACAATACGACGCCGCACGAAGCGCTGTCGATTCTGGAGCAATTCCAGGCGCGGGCTGGCGGGGTCTCGGAATCGGTTTTCCAGTATTTGGAAGGGCGTGCCGCGCGGGTGGGCGAGCTGCCGCGGGCGTCCGGCCGGGTGACGAACCGGATCATCGGCAACAACGCGACGGCCGTACGAGCCGCCTGCGAAGAAGCGCGACGCCGCGGCTATCACACCCGAATGCAGGTCGCCGAGGAATTGGAAGGAGCGGCTGAAGACGTGGGATGCCGACTGGTGCGAGAGGCCCTGGCCGAGCGTGCGGACGGTCGCCCCCAGGCTTGGATCAGCGGGGGCGAGCCGACGGTCCGCCTGGCTTCCCCGGAGCGACGCGGGCGCGGTGGCCGTAACCAGCAATTGGTGCTGGCAGCCTTGCAATATCTGCGCAACTTGCCAACACCCCCGCTCGGAGAGCTTGTCCTGCTGGCAGGCGGCACCGATGGCGAGGACGGACCGACCGACGCGGCCGGTGCGTGGCTGGACCAGCAGCTGCTGGCCACCACGCACGCTGACCACAGCCCGCTGGCCGATTATCTCCACCGGAACGACGCTTACCACTTTTTCGAATCGTTCGACCGCTTGCTCCGCACCGGTCCGACCCACACCAATGTTTGCGATCTGCGCGTCGTGCTGACCGGAAACCGGACGTCTGTGTGAGGAGCCGATGTGAAGTCGCGTTTTGTGATCCTCCATCACCAGTTGCCGCCGGGATCTCCACGGCCGAATCACTGGGATTTTCTGCTGGAGAGCGGTGCCTGCTGCCGCACCTGGGCTTTATCCGAACAACCGTGCGCAGACCGTTGGATTCGGGCGGAAGCCTTACCCGACCATCGGCTGCATTACTTGACCTACGAGGGCCCGGTATCAAGAGGTCGTGGGCAGGTTCGCCGCTGGGATCAGGGGGAATTCGCGTGGCAAGAGGACACGCCCAGCGGTGTGACCGTATGGCTGGACGGAATCCGTTTTTCCGGTCAGGTCCGCGGAGAGCCGATTGACGATGGCGACTGGCGGTTTCGGTTCACGGCCATCCCACCAGAAAAGAGAAGCCGAAAGGAAAAGCCGTGACGAACGTTATTGTCCCCCCGTTCTGACGACACTTAAGACCAGGCGGAAGCCCAGATCATTGCGGCGACGCCCTGGCGTGCTCCCGCCCCGACTCGCCGAACGGCAGAACTCGGCATCCTCGTCCCAGCTGCCGCCACGATTCACGCGGTACGAGCCTGTCGGGGGGCCCGTCGGATCCTCACGCGGTGAATTCGTCTCATAATCCCCCGAGAGACGATCCTGGCACCATTCCCACACGTTACCGTGCAGGTCGTAAATACCCCAAGCGTTTGGACGCTTGACACCAACGCGATGGGGTCGACCGTCGCTCCAACCACCCGTGTTGCCCGAATACCAGCCGAATTCATCCAGGTCCGTCGGGTCGTCACCAAAATAGAAGCGGGTAGTCGTGCCTGCTCGACAAGCGTACTCCCATTCCGCTTCTGTGGGCAAACGATAAACCCCTCCGGTCGCGGTTGCCTGTTCGTTCAGCTTCTTCAAGAAACTCTGGGTATCCCCCCAACTGACCGAATCCACGGGAAAATCGCCCGTCGACATGCGGGAAACCCGCTCGCCGAAGAGCCCGTCGGACGAGAAGTCACTCGGGTTGCTCCCCATCACCGACTCCCACTGCGATTGGGTCACGGGATGAACACCCAAGAAGAAGGGACGCGAAATGCGGACACGGTGTTGCGGGCCTTCGTCGGTCCAACGACCCTCCTCATCGTCCGGCGAGCCCATCAGAAACTCGCCGGGCGGAATCAGCCGGAAACGCATGCCCAACGCATGGGTGATTTCCACGTCGACCCCCAAATGGTGAGCCCAGGCCTCCTGGTGGGCAGTCGCTTCACGCGAATCAAACGGTGCGATTGCCAAGAATGGGGGCTCATCGTATCCAAGTAAACAGCAGGCAGCGAACCACAACGTCAGGCCAATCACCAGCTTGTCGATTCGTCGCCTCATCCCAATCTCCTTGATTCCCCGTCGGTCATTCCTGGAATACCCCCTCGCCACCGCTTACACTACCAGACCGCCAACCGGCTTTCCATCGGCTCCGCGACGCTCGGGAAGGTTTTCCGGAGTCGTGCCGATGGGCTGCCTGCTGGCCCTCGAGGGGGTGTGAGTCGAAGCGGTTTCCCGGTTTCATGCCGCCGGGGATCTCGCCGAACTCGGGCCCGGTGTGGTAGACTGTGCCCGTCGTGATATTCTGAAAGGTCCCGGGTTATGAAAATCGCCTACCTCGATTGTTTGAGCGGCATCAGTGGAGACATGATGCTGGGAGCCCTGTTGGATGCGGGGGTCGAGTTGACCCCGATCCAGGAGGGGATTGCCTCGCTGGGATTGGCCAATTGCCGCCTGGTGGCTCGGCAAGTCCAACGTAAGGGGTTCCGAGCCACTAAATTGGATGTCGAGCATGAACCCGAACACGCGCATCGGCATCTGCATCACATTGTGGCGATGATTGACGGCAGTAGCCTGACCGACTCGCAGAAGGACTTGGCGAGGCGGATTTTTCGGCAACTGGCCGAAGCCGAGGCTCATGTCCATGGGACGACCGTGGAAAAAGTGCATTTTCACGAGGTGGGAGCGGTCGATTCGATCGCCGACATCGTGGGGGCTGCGATCGGTATCAGCCGACTGCAGGTCGACCGCTGGGTCTGCTCGCCCATCCCGACGGGGCATGGCACCGTGAAGATCGCTCACGGGCGGGTCAGCGTGCCGGCGCCGGCCACGGCGGAACTCTTGCGAGGTATCCCGCTGGCAGCCTGCCCTATTCAGTCCGAATTGACTACGCCGACCGGGGCGGCGATTGTCGCGACCGTGGCCGACGATTTCGGACCGCTGCCCCCCATGCGGATCGAACAGATCGGTTATGGAGCCGGTAGCCGTGACTTGGCGGATCAGCCGAATCTGATGCGTCTCTTTGTGGGCCAGACGGACGCGGACTTCGGGCACGACCAGGTCTGGGTGCTGGAAACGAATTTGGACGACGTCAGCGGCGAAGTTTTGGGGCACGCCTGTCAGCTGCTTCGGGAGGCTGGCGCCTTGGACGTAT
>SLMF01000580.1 GCA_007133715.1 Planctomycetaceae bacterium | reverse complement strand
CGGGCAGAGCGCCCGGCCGAACCGATTGCCGAAGAAATCGACGAATTGATGATGCACCTGCCCGCGCCCGAAAAACTCCGTAATCCCCACTAGCCCTTACCCAAGGCGTTGCTCTGGGCTGATTTGTTGTGCCCCTTCGGGATGGGGAAACGGTGGTTCGAACCGCGCGGTTGCGCGGATGGAGAACCCCGTTGGGGTTCGGAGGCGATGGGTTGACGTGCGTCAAATACGTCCGCAAACCCCAACGGGGTTTTGCAAATGGCGGGCCATCGGGCGTCGGTCTCGTGCTCGTGCTCGGCACAGTATTCGGCAGGCGATTCGCCCCGGCTCTCGGATTTCATCGCCATTCGAGTCAGCATCGAGACGATCCGAGGCAGGTTGCGTTTCCTGGACAGCCAGTCGATAGACGTTCCAGGCGATCGTGTTCGAAGATCGTTTCGGTCATCGCTACTTGCTACGACAAAGCCTTACATGAAAGTAATTACGTACAACGCAACCAGGCTCGCCGTGCCGGAGCCATACTGGTGCTCGGGGCTGCGGGTTGCTATAATACCTATGATTCACGGCAGGGAGATGCGATTTGCAACACGATGATCGTGAGGAAATGCGGATTGTGACAGGCAACTTCACGAAAAATTCATCCCCGCTTCATCCGCTCTTTGCCGATACCTGTGACCATTGATCTACGAAGCGACCTCTGTCCCGCTCGTGACGTGCCTCACTAATAAAAAAAGGGGGGGCGGTGCGGCGGGTACCCTGACGTGTCGTCTCGGGCGAGCCCGCCGAGCACCCTTTCGGCTCCGCTACCGCGGACCCTCGGGCCCGCCAAATTCGGTTTGAAACCCCCTACAGTTCCAGTTCCCCGAAAGGAGACGGTAGCCACTTGATGAAACGACGGGCCAATCTGATCAATCTGGAAGCTTTGACCGCCGATGGCCAGCACGCGGAGCAAAGCGACCCCCGAAACCTGCTGGCCGATGCCGAAGTCGTCTACGCCGTCGACGGGCGGCAAGATCGCGAGATCGTGGTCTTTGGTCGCGAGAAACTGCAGCGGATCGCCGAATCGGAGGTCCCGGAAGGCGCGCGGGTCGTGCGTGTCCAGCTGAGTTCGGGTGCGAACGAGCTGCAGAGTCTGCTCGAGTTGGTCCAGCAGCATAAGGGCCGGCACGAGTACGCCGAATCCGCCTGATTCGGATCGTGCCCTCCCGTACCTCCCGCAGGGCGGCCACCCGTGCCGTCCTGCTTCGTCCTGCAAGGTGCGGCGGATGACTATCCCTTCCTCCCGAAAATGGCTGTTACGCGCCACGGCAGCCGCGGCGGCGATGTGCGCCTTCTATCTGGTCGGACTGCCGGCCATCGAACTGCTGCTGCAACGATTCCGACCGGCACCGCCCAGCATCCGCGTGCTGCAGGATCTGACCTTCACCGAACAGCTGCGGTTGCACGCGGCCGAACTCTTCGTCGCCCTCTGGACCTTCAGTTTCGGTGCGATGATCGGCAGCTTCCTGAACGTCGTCGTCTACCGCCTGCCCCGCGGCGAATCGATCGTGCTCCGCGGGTCCCGCTGCCCCCGCTGCGGTGCGCCGATCGCCAGTCGAGACAACCTGCCCATCGTCGGTTGGCTCCTGCTCGGCGGCCGCTGCCGCATCTGCCGCGGCGCCATCTCGCCACGTTACCCGATTGTCGAGTTTCTGACGGCCAGTCTGTTCCTGACACTCTATTTCGTCCAACTGCGATCGGGGGGCGCTAACCTGCCGGTCCGCTCGCCCAACCACTACACGGGCGTCGTCTGGATCATCTTCTACACCCGCTGGGACTTGGTCGGCCTGACCGCCTACCACGCCTACCTCTTCTGCACCCTCTTGGCGTGGAGTCTCATCGAAGGGGATGGTCAACGCGTACCACGCGGAGCCGCAGGGGTGAGTCTGCTGCTGGGACTGATCCCGCTGTTGATCTGGCCCTCGCTGGTGCTGGTCCCCTTCTCGGAGAGCGGAGCGGCGAACCTGTCTCCCGATACATGGCGAGTCCATCTGGTCACGGTCTTGGCGGGCGGAGCGGCCGGAGCCTTCTTCGGCTGGCTGCTCACCCTCTTTGCACCGCAGCGGCCGGGGCGCGCGCGGCCGAGCACAGGAGCGACACCCACCGCCGGAAGCATGCTGATCGGGCTCGGGCTGGGTTGGCAAGCCATCGCGCTGATCGCCGCCGCCGCCGCCGTCATCCGCGGTGTGGCCGTCGCCCTGCTCACCCGATCCCCCGACCCGCACCCCAACCAACTCGCACAACGCGTCCCCGCCACCGCCTACCTCTTCCTGGCTGTATTCGCACACCACCTTTTCTGGCGACCCCTCTATCAGCTCCTGTTCACCTGAAAGACGATGCCCAGGCGAGGTCGAAGGGGGGGTGCGTCGGTGCGTCGGTGCGTCGGTGCGTCGGTAGGTCGGTAGGTCGGTAGGTCGGTAGGTCGGTAGGTCGGTAGGTCGGTAGGTCGGTAGGTCGGTAGGTCGGTAGGTCGGTAGGTCGGTGAGTGGTGCGTGGTGAGTGGTGAGTGGTGAGTGGTGAGTGGTGCGGAGGGCGGCAGCGGATTCGAGCGGGAGTATTGCTCGAATCGGTTGGCCAGGTTCAAGAGAAAGCGTCAACCCCCGGGGGCAAGTCCGAACGAGCCAATTGCCGCCGCGCGCGGTAGTTAGGGCACTTGCTACAAGGCATCGTCGACATCCACCGCATCCACTACCCAATGGACGTCCCTTTGCGGTTTTCCTGACATCCGATTATGCTGGCGTGACCGAAGCAACCGTTCCGGAATCACGGCTTGCAGCACACCCCGCAAAATTAGGGTTTACGTACGATGGCTAAAGTGCGAGCGACATCGCAAGTGTACCAATTGAAGATCGTCCTCGAGGATATCCGCCCGCCTATTTGGAGGCGTATCCAAACCCCCGATTGCGACCTCTGCCAACTCCACAGAATCATTCAATCTGCCATGGGCTGGGACGCATATCACTTATGGGAATTCGAGATCGGGAACGAGCGATTCGGTCCGACCGAGGACGAACTGGGGATGGATAGCTTTGAGATGGACGAGAGCCAGGATGCCGGATCGGTACGGTTGAGCGATTTGGTGAAGGCGGGTTACAAGAAGTTCCGGTACGTCTACGACTTTGGAGACGGCTGGCGGCACACGCTCACGTTGGAGAAGGTGGAAGAGGCGGAGGGCAAACTCCGACATCCGCGGTGCATCAAAGGCAAACGCGCCTGTCCGCCCGAAGACTGCGGCGGCCCTTGGGGTTATGGTAATCTCCTCCAAGCGATCAGCGACCCCCAGCATCCCGAGCACCAAGAACTCATCGAGTGGATCGGCGGCAGCTTCGACCCCGAAGCCTGCGACCTGGACCAAATCAACACCCTCCTGAAACGTGCATAAGAAGACCTGGGGTCAATCGGGGCTTTTCCAGCCGAGCGTGCGTTGGATGGCTTGTTGCCAGCGTTGGTGTTCCCGCTGGCGGTGTGGTGTGGTCCACGTCGGTTGGAATTCGCGGTCCAGCGTCCAGTCGCGTGCCACTTGCGCTTGGTCCGGCCAATAACCTGCTCCCAATCCGGCCAGATACGCGGCACCCAGGGCGGTCGTCTCGGCGGTGCGGGGGCGGCAGACGGGGATGCCGGTCACGTCCGCCTGCATTTGCATCAGCAGATTGTTCACCGCAGCCCCGCCATCCACTTTCAGTACTTGCAGGGGCACGCCCGAATCGGCGCTCATCGCCTGTAACAGGTCGGCGGTCTGCCAGGCCATCGATTCGAGCGCTGCGCGGGCCAGATGAGCGGCGGTGGTACCACGAGTAATACCGAAAATGGTGCCTTGAGCGTAGGGATCCCAGTGGGGTGCGCCCAGCCCTGTGAAGGCCGGGACCAGGACCACTCCGCCGCTGTCGGGCACCGCAGCCGCCAAGGCTTCGATCTCGGCAGCCGAGCGGATCAACCCCAGTCCGTCGCGCAGCCATTGGACCACCGCGCCGGCCACGAATACGGAACCCTCCAAACAATAAGTGATCCGCCCGCCGATCCCCCAGCCGATCGTGGTCAACAGCTTGTGCTGCGAGCGGATCGGTTCGCTGCCCGTATTCAGCAGCAGGAAGCAACCGGTGCCGTAGGTGTTTTTGGCAGCCCCCGGTTCGAAACAGGCTTGCCCGAACGTCGCCGCTTGCTGGTCGCCTGCCACGCCGGTGATCGGCACCCGATGCCCGAACCACTCCTCCGCCGTGTGCCCGAATTCGCCACTGGAATCCCGTACCTCGGGCAACATGGCCCGAGGGATATCCAGCAGTTCGAGCAACTCGTCGTCCCAGTCCAGGGTGTGGATGTTGTACAACAGGGTCCGACTGGCATTACTGTAATCGGTCACGTGCCGCGCCCCGTTGGTCAACCGCCAGATCAGGAAGGAATCGACGGTTCCGAACAGGATTTCGCCGCGCCCCGCCCGCTCACGCAGACCCGCATGGCTGTCCAGCAGATGTTTGATTTTGGTGCCCGAGAAATAGGCGTCGACCACCAAGCCCGTCTTCTCCTGAAAAATCGGCTCCAAACCCTGGGCCTTCAAGCGATCGCAAATCGGCGCGCTGATCCGGCTCTGCCAGACGATCGCATTGCCGATCGGCCGTCCCGAGTCCCGCTCCCACAGAATCGTGGTCTCCCGCTGATTGGTAATTCCAATCGCCGCCACATCGGGCCCGCGAAAACCCGACTGGTCCAACGCCCGGCGGGCGACGCGCAACTGCGATTCCCAAATCGCCTGCGGATCGTGTTCAACGATTCCCGGCGCCGGCAGAATCTGCTCAAATTCCTCTTGTGCGGTGCCGAGCGGGCGACTCTGCTGGTCAAAAACAAGGGCACGACTGGAGGTGGTGCCCTGGTCCAGCGCCAGGATGATTCGGCTCATCGCTTCTCTCACTGTTATCAGCGATAATGGTAAAGTAAGTTGAACACGACCCGTGCTGATCGTAGCGGAGAATGAGCAACCAGGAAAGAGAAGGCACCATGAAACCGGGAGTTTGCGATACACGGTGGCGGTTGAACCACCTCATCAGGTTGAATCTGGCGATCACCCTACTTTTGGCAGCTCGGGGGGTCGGCGCGGAACTGCTGGAACGTTATTCGGTGCGAGATACGCTGGCCCCTCCGCCCGACCAACTGGCGGACGCCCGCGACTGTCTGGAACAACTGGTCTGGCCCCCTGGCGACTTCGAGGTTCGCTGGAAGGGCACGGACCGCACCGCGTTGCGGACGCGGCTGGTGTTTCCCTCGCCGTTGCCGAGTGGGGATGCGATCAATGACCGCGTGATTGTGGACTGGTACCGAGCGTGGGTCGAGCCGGATTCGGGCGACAGCGGCTCGGCGGCGAATCCTGCGGTGCTGGTGGTTCACGAAGCCGGTGCGAACATGCCGGTGGGGCGGATGTTCGCTCAGGCGTTCCAGGCCGAGGGGTTTCACGCTTTTCTGATTCATCTGCCCTACTACGGCGAGCGGCGGAGCGACCGCGGGCACAATCCGGCGAAGGGTTTGCGGCAGGCCGTTGCGGATGTCCGCCGGGCCCGGGATGCGATTG
>SLMF01000140.1 GCA_007133715.1 Planctomycetaceae bacterium | reverse complement strand
GCAGAGTCTGAATCCTTTGGCGTCGGCTCGGCGGAATTAGGGAGCGGTCGCGTGCCAATTGATTGCTGAACGCCAGGTTGAACTGCCGGGTGACTTCGTCCCGGGTACCACCGTTGCTGGCCGCGATCGTTTCCAAGCGCGCGGGCCAAGGCGAGGTGAGGGACCGAGAGCGGCTAGATCATGCCCAGAGCACGGACGGTATCGCGCTCTGCTACCAACTCTTGTAGGGTGAGCTGGAGTTTTTCTTGCGCGAAGCGGCAGTGTTCCCAGCCCGAGAGGATCTGCGCCTTGGCCTGACGGGTCTGGGTCGGGAAAGAAAAGATCAAGCCCGCCGGCACGCCGTACTCGCCCTGGGAGCACTGGGCAACGGAGTAGCATTCGCCCACGGGCGTATCGTGCCGCAAATGTTGGATGGTTTGGAGCGCTGCATTGGCCGCAGAGGCTGCTGAGGAGGCGCCCCGCGCTCGAATCACAGCCGCACCCCGCTGCTGCACGGCGCCCAGAAAATCCTGTTGTAACCAGGCTTCGTCGTGAATGACGGTCGTGACAGGCTGTTCCTGGATGAAGGCATGGTAAAAATCCGGATATTGGGTGGGAGAGTGGTTGCCCCACACGGCAAGCTGACGGATCGCCGCAACGGGTACACCGGCCCTGGTCGCCAGTTGCGCCCGCGCCCGTAGTTCGTCGAGCAGCATCATAGCGTAGAAGCGCTCACGAGGCACATCAGGAGCATGGTGCATGGCGATCAGGCAATTGGTATTGGCTGGATTACCCACCACCAACACCCGCACATCGCTGGCCGCATACTGATTGAGGGCTTGGCCTTGTACGGCGAAAATCCCGCCGTTGACTTGCAGCAAATCGGAACGCTCCATGCCGGCTTTGCGGGGGGCCGCTCCCACCAGGAGTGCCCATTGTACGCCATCGAATCCTTCTTGTAACTGACGGGTGCAATGCACGCGACCGAGAGTGGGGAAGGCACAGTCGTGCAACTCCATCGCAACCCCTTCGAGCGCCGGCAGCGCCGCTTCGAGTTCGATCAAGTTGAGATCGACCAGACAATCCGGCCCGAAAATTTCGCCAGAAGCGATCCGAAAAACCAGGGCATAGCCAATTTGGCCTGCGGCGCCGGTTACTGCGATCTTAACACGTTGAGCCATAGGGGGTACTCCTTTACTCGGTGAACGGATGGGACTGTCGCCATTGTAGCCCATCCTACCAGTTGGGTGCCACTGTGGGCTTCTCCAGCCGTGCAGAAAACCCACATTTTAACCGCGACGCGGTTCCACAACAAAGCCCGGGGTCGCGAGATCGCACCCTGGGACGCGGTCCCCAACCCATCGTCTCCGAACCCCAACGGGGTTCTCCATCCGTGCAACCTCGCGGTTCGACAATCGGTTCGAACCGCCGTTCCCCCGCCCCGAAGGGGCCCAACAAACCTTCCTGGTGTTTTTCTGCAACAGGTGCGGGGAGGGCCATCTTTGCCGGTAGTCAGGGGCTGAAGCGGAACGTCCGCGCCACGTCGCGGGCGTCACGGAGCGTGATGCGGCGGAGTTCCAGCGTTTGGGCCCCGCCGCCGGGAAAGACCAGTCGGACATGCACGACCGGCATTTTTTCCGGTAACCGGACGGTGGCGGTTGTCCAGTCGTTTCCGCCGGGGATGCGGAGTTGGGTGGTGGGATCGGAGCGGAAATCGCGTGCGGAGCCGCGGATGCGCCAGGTAGGGGTGAGCGCGATCGGCTGGGCGGCACGCGCTTCCACCTCCAGCGTGATCGGCGGCTGGAGATCCAGCCCGAGTCGTGCCAGGAAACCGCTCCGGTCGGCGTCGGTCGTGACACGCAACTCGCCGCTCGGCAGTTTGGATACCGTACCCTGGCGGACCAGCCAGCCTTGCAGATCGTCTTCCGTAGCGGGCGGGATTTCCGGAGTCGTATCGGCCGGATCGCGCCGCCAAGGGATGTATCTTCCCAACCGCCCCTCGCCATAGGGCAGGGGCGGCAGCGTCTGCTCTACATGCTGGTGGAAGAAATAGAGGTCCGCGTCGACCGGTTCGTCGGGCAGGCCCGGAATGGCCCAGGTATCGGCTTGGGTCAGGAGCGTCTGTTCCAATTGTGCGGCGATTTCGGGGAATTCGTCGATCTTGTTATCCGCCGCGGTCTGCTTGCCGAGGTCGCTCATTTCGAACAGATAACGCAATTGGTCGCCCACGCGGATGAATTTCCAGTTTCCGCGGAGAATGGCCGCTTGGGAACGCCAGCGCCAAACCAGGCTGTCGTGGACCGGCCCGTTTCGCTCGCCGATCAGCCAAGGCATCAGGTTGACGCCTTCGATCCGTTCGTCAAGGGGCGCGTTGGCGACCGCGACGGCCGTGGCCGTGATGTCCAGGGCCCACACCGGCTGCTGGAAAACCTGGCCGCCCGGAATGGTACCGGGCCAAGCGACGAGGAAGGGCACCCGCTGGCCCCCGTCGGTTTCCATGCCCTTTTCACCCACCAGCGGCGCGTTGCGTGACCCGACATAAGCGCCTTGCCGCAACGGGGCCCCGTTGTCGCTGGTGAAGAAGATCAGCGTGTTCTCGGTGGCCCCCATCGTCGCCAACTGCTCGCGGATGCGTCCCATTCCGTCGTCCATGGCCAGGATCGAAGCCAGCCCCATTCGCCGCGCGTATTCTTCGACATGGGCCATGCGTTCCATGTAGTGCGGGGGGTCCTCCAGAGGCGAATGCGGGGCGAAGTAGGCCAGATAGAGCAGAAAAGGACGCGGATCGCCGGCTCGCCGCCGGAGAAAACCGAGCGCCGCCTCTGTCTGGACATCGACCCGGTAGCGGTTGTCCAGGATCACCTGCGGCGGGTCCGCCAGCGGACGCCCGGCCAGATCATGCGACGCCTGATAGCGTTGCATCGAGCCGCAGAAGTACTCTTCGAAGCCGTGGGTATGGGGCAGGTACGCGACCGAACTGCGCTGCCCTTGCCCGTCCGGGCTGCGCTCCAGATCCAGGTGCCATTTGCCAACCATGCCGGTCACATACCCGGCATCCCGCAACCGCTCGGCAAGCGTGTATTCGTCGTGGGGCAGCGGTCCCTTCAGGTTGTCGTCGACACCGAAAGCGTTTTGGTGCCGTCCGGCGATCAAGCCGGCCCGAGCGGGCACGCATTGCGGGGCGGTGGAATAACCCGCCAGGAATAACGCCCCCTCACGAGCCAGTTGATCCAGGTGGGGTGTCCGCACGTCGGGATCCACTCCATGGATGCCCAGATCGGTCCAACCCTGATCGTCGGTGTACACGATCACCACATTCGGCTGCCGTGTCGCCTCGACTGCCAACGCGAGGCCACCAGACGCCCAGGCGGTCAACCAGAAAACGATCCTTGCTCGTTGCATCGCGGTACCTTTCGATCGTTCCCGTCTCAGGCGAAAACGGGAAGGGAATCGGTTCTTCGTAGGGGCAGTCGGTTCGACAGGTTAACGGATGGGACACCGGGTGAAGGTGAGTCGGGCACCGCGTTCATCGCGGCTCTCGCAGGCAACCCACGGCTACAGCACTTCCCAACCGATCGGTACCCGCTTCAACGCATAACCCACCTCGCGGAGGTATTCGCCATAGCAGGTCATCCAGTGGAATCCGGTCATCCGCTCGGCCAGCACTTGGCTATCGCAGTCGTAGCGGATTTCGATCTGCGAGCGGCAGATGGGCATCAGCGGATGATCGAGGATTTCGGCGCGGAGCCCGAGCCAGTGTTGGGCGGCGAAATCCGTAATGATATTGGTCAGCAGCTGGCCCCGGGGCATGTCGACTTTGGGTGCCGCGCCGAAATCGGATTCGAAATGCGTCATGATCCGCGTCGGTTCGTCACGTTGGCCGTCCATTCTGCGAGGTGCCGTGCAGTGGGCCAGCGTGATGAGGTTGCTGTGCGGATAGCAGGGGTTGTTCAAGAACACGGGCTTGCCGCAGATATGTCCCAACAGGATTCCCGCTGGAATGGCTACAAAGTCGGATTCGCAGAAGGCCAGGAAACCGGCGTCGTTCAGCAGACTGAGGGTCAAGCAGGCGGTGGTTTCCGACACCTGCATGATTGTCCCCATGCAATGGTGTACCGTAATGGCCCCACAGTCGGTTTCGCGCATCAGACGGCGGAAGACGTCGTCCAGCAGGAAACTCCGCTCGACCTGGACCGGGTCGGTATCCAGGACCGTGTTCGGCAGTTCCAGGTACTGGGCCGCGCGCTGGCGGGCTCGTTCCCCCGTCGCCTGATCCGCCCGGGCTTCGGCGATCAGGCGGCCCAGATCGTCATAACTGACTTCCTGGACATCCAACTGCCAGCGGTCTTCGACCAGTTCGGCCATTTTTTCGCGAGGCTGGGACCAGCCGCCGAGTCCCCCGATGGCGACGATCCGCGAGCCTCGGGTGTTTTTCAAGCCCCCCAAGGCCCGCAGTCGCCAGAGGATTTCGTCCTGCCGGTCGACCACGACATCCTGGAAATCCACGCCCTCGACTGCCAGTGCATCGGTATGCTGTCGCAGATACCGCGGGCTGACGATTTCGTACCACAGGTAGATCGGTCCCGACTGGTGCCGGACGAAGAAGATCTGGTCCTTATCCAAGTTACCGAGAGCGTTATAGTCGCCCGTGCCACCGCCTGCGGCATAGATCAACAGCGTGTCGGCTTGCTCCACGTCCGGGTGATTTTCCAGTTCGCGGGCGGAGCGGATGGCGGCCAGCGGCAGGAATTCGAGGGGGAAATCGGCTTCGGCCTGCAAGGCGTCCAGTTCCTGGCGGATGCGAGCCGCTTCTTCGTCGGCCTGAGCTTGGGTTTCGATCCCGCCCCAGTGCCGCCAACTGGTCTGTGGCCGTGGGGTGGCCACGTTGTAGACGAAGATCGGTTTGACTTTCAGAGCCTTGCGCGGCGGCGGGTCCCCCAAGGCGTGAGCCGAGGCGGGCGAGGCCCAGGAAAGTCCTGCGAACGCGGCACTGCTGGCCACCGCGCCTCCTAAAAAACCGCGGCGAGTGATCCCGCCCAACAACGGCTCCTGGCCGCCGCAGGGACAACACGAACCGTGATACGAAACACAATCGGCTGACGGTTTTCCAGACATCGGCGAGACTCCTGTCAAAAAAAGAACGCAGATGCGATATCACCCTGTGCCTCACCATAAGCCACTTCCGTCACGGTTGCAACAAGTCGGGGCGCGCGCTCCGCTTGCATGGCGGATCGACACTGGTCACGATAGATACCCTACACCGCGCGCGGTATAGAATAGCGAGCTGCGGAGGTGTCCGTGGGGCACTCGTGGACCGCCGCTACGGAGCGGCAGGCGAGTCCCCCAGCGATATAAAGGTGAACACGCGATGGGAACGAAGTTGGGGACGTGCGGGCTGGTGTTCTTGCTGCTCGGATTGGGTGGCCAGGTATTTGCCGAAGCAATGGCTGACCGCGAGGCGTTGGTCCAGGGAGTGGCGAGGATCGGTGTGCCGGGGATCCCTGGACCCCTCTGCGTAGTGGGTGGCGAGGCGTTTCCCGTGATCATGGGACGCAGCGGGGATCAGGACGCGGCGTTGGTCGCCGCCGGAGCGGCCGGAGCCGGACGGCTGGTCGCGTTC
>SLMF01000227.1 GCA_007133715.1 Planctomycetaceae bacterium | reverse complement strand
GGATCTGCCAAGAAATTACGGTCGCGTTTGGAGCGGCTGTCCCGGTTCCGAGCCGAGCAATCCAGGGCGCGGCCCCCCGTCGCAGTCGGGCTCGGACACACGAGAATCTTTCGGAGACCAGTCGAGCCACATCGGCGAGTCAATCGTACTCAGTGCAACGGTACTCGTACTCGAAAGAGGGCGGATGACGAATCCAGCCGACGTGGTGAACCCGCTTGATGAAGGGGGCTGTCGCTGCTGACTCGGTTGATCCCACACTCGGTCGTAGAAATCATCGTCACTGACCGGAGATCCGGTGACATTTGAGATTGTCAGAGGGCCATTATAAGCTGATACAAAACTGAAGCAATACAAAGTTGTATTATTTTGCCGCTTCGGGCAAGTTTGTGTTGTCTGGGACATTCGAGTTTCGGATTTTGCCTTCGGTTGCGGCCGAGTAGACGAGGCCGCGTTAGAAAGGCTGCCGTGTTACACGGTTTCGATCTGCTCGATAATCTGGCGGAAAAAGGGCTGGGACCAGAGATCGAACGACGACTTGTCGCTGACGAAACGTTCCGCTTCTTGTCGGGCCTGGTTCACATCCAGCTTGCCGATGGCGGTATGCAATAGGTCAAGCAAATCCGTCCGGGAGAACTCCGCCTGACCGGTCCAGTCGCCGGAGTGCCGCATGCGCGCTTCCAGATGACTCAGGCGGACTTGCGGATGATGGCCGACGTACCAGACAAGGTCATACCAATCGCGGCCCTTCACTCGGGTTTTCCATTTGCGGCACAGCACGGCGTGCAGCTTTCCGGCGAAGAGGTCGGGCTGACGGTAGGCGCGCACTGCGAAGGGCACCGGCAGAAGTAC
This sequence comes from Planctomycetaceae bacterium, assembly GCA_007133715.1. Lineage (GTDB taxonomy): Bacteria > Planctomycetota > Planctomycetia > Pirellulales > Pirellulaceae > SLMF01. Next base: position 18,224 of record SLMF01000227.1, on the reverse strand, counting down.
CGCACGACTTTCGGTTTCGAACCCGCCTGGCGGATCGGTGTCCACCTCCAGCTTGATCTTCATCACCTGACCGGCAAGCATCGACTGGGTCAGGACCGGGGATGACTTGATGACGATTAACTGTTGCCGCGTGTTTGCCTTTAGAAACGCCGATTCCATGGCGGATCGCACCCTCCGCTTCCGGCTCTCGAAAGAGACGTCGAAACCGAAACTACCGAGTTCCCGGCATAGCGAATCGCCATACGCGCCAAGCTTGAAATCTGTGGCGGGCTTCAGGAGCGAGAAGTCCAGATCCTCCGAATAGCGATCCAGCCCATACAGCACACGCAAAGCCGTGCCACCGTAAAATGCGGCATGCTCGAAGAATTTGGCACGCCACAGGCCCAGCAGCGCGATCTGCTGCAGGATTTCCCGCAAGGCCCTGATATGGTCATCGCGTGTCCGACACGCATAACGTTCAAGCATTTGTCGGATGGCTTCGTTCATGATGCGTCTCCATGACCGCGGGTTCTTCCATTTGCCGTGCCATCCCGCCTGCTCAACCGCTGCATCAGACACCGGACTAGCATATCGACCTTTCGTGACGCAAAGGCGTTGCGAATGGCGGTGAAGGACTCTCCATCCAGCGTTGCCACTTGTGCTTCATCCAGCCGCAGGTCATCATCCAGGTAGGCGTCAACCTCCTTCAGGCTGGTTGGGCTGAATCGCTTATCTGCCCAAACCTTGTCCACCAACGCCTTCTCGGGCGAAGCCATCAGGCACTTGCCGTCGCTTTCGCCCGACCAAAGGACACCGGGAGAATAACGTCGGGGCGACAGGAACCGGTAGCTGAATACCCCGAATGGCGTGTCGAACCGGCGGCTTGCGCCCGTCGTGATGGATGTCACATCCTGGACATGCTCCGGAATCAGACCGTAGTAGCTCAAGGCGTAATCGAGGCTCACGTAGGAGGGGCCATAGATCAGATTGGCAAGATACTCGCGGCTGACAGGAGCCCGACGATAACGCTCGCCGAGTACGTACAGCCCCTTGCGCACGCGAATCAGACTGCTGTCCGCCAGCAACGCGCCGATCCGGTCCCGCGGCTTGGCATAGCCTTGCAGACAGGACACCAATTGCTGGTAGTCCAACACATCCGAACGCGTCTGCTCCCGAATATCCATCGCAGTAATCATAGCTCAGAACATACCATTTTTACCGGTCTATGTCCAGCAACAGTGGACATAGATCCGCATTTTTCATTTGTTTCCCGAGATAAGGTGACGTGGACGCAACGAAGATACGGGAAGAAACGCGAAACAGCGGCAGTTTTGGACTGCGGAGGCTCGACGCCGCTTTCGCGCAGCCTTTCTTTCCGTACCCCGCGGCAAGACACGGCAGTTGACCGAAATATCGGGTGCCGATTCCGGCTGGAAAGGGGGCCAGTTTTCTGGCGATGAGGTGGTCGGTCAGCGATAACCCGTTCGAGTACGAGTACGGCCTGATGCCAGAACAACCCTTTTTGGTGTTTCTCCCATTGTGTTTCTTGCGGCTCGTTTTATCCTGAGAGGCCCTTCCCTATGGAAGCCGTGTGCCGGAACGATTTCACAGGTCATCAGGAGGTCCCGTGAGCCTAGTCCAACCGTTAAAATGGTGGGGTGGCAAACATTATTTGGCGAAACAGATCATCGCCAGAATGCCACCCCATTTACACTATGTCGAAGCATACGCCGGGGGGTTGGCGGTGCTTCTGGAGAAGGATCCGCTGGAGAAATCCCTGTTTTGGGGTGAGCCAAATTACCACCAGGGGTCCAGCGAGGTGGTCAACGACATTCACCGCGAGCTGACCAATTTCTGGCGGGTGCTGCAAAAGGAAGAGACCTTCGACCTGTTTTACCGCGAGGTCCTGGCCACGCCTTTTTCCGAGATTGAGTGGGAGGATGCCGGATCGCGCATGTCGCCGACCAGCGACCCGGATCCGGCGGCGGCGGCCGCGTTTTTCATTCGCTGCCGCCAGAGTCGTGCGGGAGCGTTCCGCGACTTTGCAACGCTCTCACGCCGCCGCACGCGTCGGCAGATGAGCGAGCAGGCTTCGGCTTGGTGGAATTGCGTCCAGGGCTTGCCTGCCGTGGCCGACCGCCTGCGACGGGTGGTGATTTTGAACCGCCCGGCGGTCGACGTGATCCGCCAACAGGATGGCGAGGCGACCCTGTTCTACTTGGATCCGCCCTATGTGCACGAGACGCGGGTGGCGACCAGTGCCTATCAGCACGAGATGAGCGAAGAGGACCACCGAGAGCTGCTGGCGACGATCCGGGGCTGTAAGGGCAAAGTGATTTTGTCCGGCTACCCGAACCCGCTGTACAACCGGAAACTGTCGGATTGGCGGCGAGAGGATATCGAAATCGACAACAAAGCGGCGGCCGGCGCCAAGAAACAGCGAATGATCGAGTCGCTGTGGATGAACTTCTAACCGGTCCAACGCCGCGTCGACGACGAGCCCGGTGCCGATTCCAGCTTGACTGCCGGACGCCCGGGCACACCGGGCGAGGGGATGATCGTTTTGCTTTTCAAGGGGGTCGAGTCGGGCGTCTATCACGGGATGCAAGTCGCCCGATTCAATCTGGCTTGGCTGCGGGGCGGGCATGTCACGGGCCACGGCCAGTTTCCCGATTGGCTCGACGATCGATAACCGGGGGACGCGGACGCAGCCGATCGCGGGTTGGTTCGCAACCGGTTGCCGTGGCGGTCCGGGTGCCGTTCCGGCTTCCCGCCCATCTTGCAACCGGTCCCCGTTCGTGTCACACTCCACGTTCATCTTGAAACTCGGTTTTCCAAGGAGATGTCGGATGGCGGAAAAGTTGGCGATCGACGGCGGCACGCCGGTTTTGACTCGTGAGGATTATCGGAATTGGCCGGTGATCGGTGAGGATGATCGGCGATTTGTCAACGAGGTGCTGGACAGCGGGATTGTGGCGGGAGCCACCGGCCCGCAGGCCGTCGCGCTGGAACGCGAGTGGCGCGAATTCCTGGGCTCGAAATACTGTCTGACCACCGGCAGCGGTACCGCGGCCCTGCACATGGCCCTGGCCGCCGTCGATGTGGGGCCGGGTGACGAGGTGTTGGTGCCGGCCTATACGTTCCTGGCCACCGCTTCCTGTGTGATGCACCAGATGGCGATCCCCATCTTCGTCGACATCGACCCCCGCACCTACACGATCGATCCCGCCAAGATCGAAGCGGCGATCACCGAGCGGACGCGGGCCATCCTGCCCGTGCATATCCAGGGCTGCCCGGCCGACATGGATCCGATTCTTGAAATCGCGGGCAAGCACCAATTGCACGTGATCGAAGATACCTGCCAGGCGCACGGGGCGATGTACAAGGGACGCATGTGCGGGACGATGGGCATCGCCGGCGCCTTCAGCTTGAATAATCTGAAGAACCTGTGCGGTGGCGAAGGCGGCTTGTTCGTCACGGACGACCCGCAGCTGGTGCAGAAGGCCGATCTGGTGCGTTACTTCGGCGACGAATGCGACGAAAGAACCCTGCGCCAGAAATACAATTCGTCGATCCTGGGCTACATGTATCGCAACCAGGAATTGCCGGCAGCCCTGGCCCGCGGGCAATTGAGGCATTTGAACGAGTTCAACGCAACCCGGATCGAGAACTCCGAGTTCCTCAGTCGCGAATTGGGGAAGATTCCCGGGATCATCCCGCCCGTCTGCCCGCCGCAAGGCAAGCATGTCTACTGGTTCTACGCCGTACGTTTTGATCCGCAAGCCGCCGGGTTGGACGTCGATCCCAAACGCTTCCGCATCGCTGTCGAAAAGGCCATCTTCAAAGAGGGGGTGCTGGTCGGACAGTGGCAAGTGATGCCCGTGCCCGGACAGGATCTGTTCCACAGTATGATCGGGATCGGCAAGCGTTATCCGTGGGCGATCAACGAGGCCCGGGGGGTGAAGTACCACTACGACCCGCAAGACTATCCGGTCGCCCAGATGCTCTGCGACACCTACACCAACGTGCATTCGATCCATCCGCCCAACGGGCTGGACCTGAATACACGGATCGTCGCGGCCTTCCGCAAGGTGTTCCGCAATCTGGGCGCGGTGATGGACCACGCCGACGACGACATTCGGCCGGGATTCGATGGCCGGCTGTACGGAGTGGGTTGAGTCACACGCAGGAGTTAAGGAGCCATCCGATGCAATCCAAGGGACTTTTCGGCAAGAAGTATCTGGACATTCAAGAGCGGGTTCGCGAACTCCCGCCGCTTGGCGAAGAACAGGTGCGGGTCCGCGTGTTGGCCTGTGGCGTGTGCGGGACCGACATCAATTTCGTCCGTGACTGGCAGGACGCCCCCATGGCCCTGGGCCATGAGATCGCGGCGGAGGTGATCGAGGTGGGCAAGAACGTCACCACGGTCAAGCCGGGAGAGCCGGTGATTGTCGAGGATTGTACGATGTGCGGTGTGTGCGAGAACTGCAAAGCGGGTCAGCCCCAGTTCTGCCGCAACATGTACGGCATCGACGACCAGCCGGGGATGGGCCAGTACATGCAGGTCCGTTTCAACAGTCTGGTGCCCTACCAGGGACTGGAACCGTCTGTGGCCTGCCTGACCGAACCGCTGGCCGTCTCGCTGACTTCGGTGCTGAACGCCCAGATCCCCCTGGGCGGCAGCGTGGTGGTGCTGGGGCCAGGACCGCTGGGTCTGATGTCCGCCCGGGTGGCCAAGCTGCAGGGTGCCGGCTACGTGGCCATCACCGGCTTGCCGGGCGATACGCCGTGTGAGCGGGCCCGGCTCGATCTGGCAACCAAGATGGGCTGTGACGACGTGTTCGAAGTCGGCAAACACGATCTCGAAGCGGAGATCAAACGCCGCTGCCCCCAAGGCGTCGACCGCGTGATCGTTTCTTCCCCGCCGGAGAGCATGCAGGATGCCCTGAAGATCATCAAGTTCGGCGGGATCATCACCTTCTACGGGCTGCACTTCGGCGGCCGCAGCACGATCCCGATCGACATCAATGACTTGGTCTTCCGCAAGATCTCGCTGGTCCCCACCTTCGCCGAACCGGCCATCAATTTCCCCGTCGCCATCCGTTTGCTGCGAGACGGCTTGGTGGATGGCACCCAGTTGGTCAGCCACACCTTCCCTTATCAAGAGGCTCGCCAGACCATGCAGGCGATCATCGAGGGCAGTCAGCCGATCATCAAAGCCGTGATGCTACCTCACGCCTAAGCCCTGCTTGACCGCAGCCCGCTCGGAAAAGATTGGCACGTCTTCTCCCCCCTGTACTCAGGGGGACTCCGGGGGGGTCGGCGATGAAATCTCGCTTTGAAAGGCTCAGCAGTGCCGATTTGCACCGGTTTTTCATGGTTGCCCGGTGATGAAAGCGTGAACCGGGCGCCCCCTCTGTAGCTCCCCTAGAACAGGGGCACAGAAGATAGATAGCTTTGCGTGAACCATGCATTTTCCTCCCCGCTGTATTCGGGGTGAAGGACGATGCATAGGGGACAAACCCGGCAAATCGCATCGCCGGTCTTCGCCATCTCCGCGATCGTTACACTTTGCGCAACTGTTCTCAGGCTTTTTTTCGCGACAAACTGTTCCTGCCGTTATGAGCGGTACGATAAGAAGAAAGCGCAACAGCGGATATCGCTATCGTTAGTACGGCACAGCCAGTCGCCAGCGGCAGCTGCGAAATGGGGGGGGATTTCTTGGCATGACACGATGTTTGAGAGGCGAGAGCGCCGCGAAAGGCCTCGTGATGGCAGGTCTCTTGGTCATGACCATCTTCGCTTACGGGCATACTGAAGAGCCAAGCCGGTTGGGGGTGGAAAGCGACGCGGAAACTCCCGCTGGTGGAGCGGACGAGTTGGGGCTGCAAGGTATGCAGGAGAGCGAGGCCGCGGACCCTTTGGAGTTGCCATTGGGCTTGCCCCCTCTCGAAGAGTTTGCACGCCAGCCCTTCCTGATCCCCCAGCCATCTCCGGGAGTTCTGACTATCATCCCCCCGGAGGAACCGGTCGAGACGGAGCGAGAGGTGGCTGCGCTGCCGCGAACCATCCCCGCCGCGGTGACGCGGATCGACGAAGACATGATCTGGTCTACAGGGGCGCGGAATCTGAATGAACTGTTCGATACCTTGGTACCGAACGCCCAGGTGATCCGTCACCATGCTCAAGGCCCCCATTTGGGCCTTAGGGGAATCATCAGCGACAAAGACGACAAATACCTATTACGAGTCAACGGGCGCCTGATGAACCAGCGCAGCCAAATCGGTGCGTTCAGCGAACACTACCTGCCCATGCTGGGGGATATTCATTATATTGACGTTGTTCGCGGGCCTGGTTCGGCCGTCTATGGTCCGGGAGCGATCTCCGGCGTCGTGAACATTGTCACCCACAATGGCCTGACGTTTGAGGGGACGGATGCAACCGTACGAGGTGGTTTTCTGGAGGATTTTGTGAGTACGGAAGTGCGGCACGGTGTACGGTTGAGCCAGGAATCGGGGCTGTTCTTTTATTACGGTTACGCGGATTACCCGGGAGCATCCCAGCGTCATTCCCCTTATGTTTTTGGCCGGTCCTTCACCGCACTTGAAAACACACCGGTAGTTGCGGGCGAACCGGTTTCCTTTGCCATCCCTCGGGATCACGGCACCCATCGGGGGAGCGGCCGCCACAAACTGCATGCTCAGTATACCTATGGTGATTGGGACCTATGGGTCCGTTACACACAAAGTGGCGAACAGACGGTCTGGCGGCGAGACTTCTTGACGACGCCCCCCTTGGGACGATCGTCTTCCGATACGACATTCGACGAATTGACCACCGATGAAGCGGGCTACCAGCACCTGACCACTTTTCTCGGATACAAACGGGAAATCAGCGATCCGTTGAAAATCGAGTTGGCGATCAGCTACGACATATTCGATTTGGAACGTTTGACCATGGAAGTTCCCTCGGGTTATATCGCCCACCGGGAGGACGAATGGTTCGGGCGGATTCTGGCCCACTGGGATCCGTTCGAGCGTCACGCGTTTGCTTTCGGGTTCGAGTACTCGCATGAAACATTTGGCTTGGACAGCGCGTTTGGAGCCACCCGCCCTGCCTACACGCCGAGGCAAGGCGAGGAGACACGACCTTGGTCGACCAACACCTATTCGCTGCTCGGCGAGTACCAGTGGCGAATCAGCGAGCAGTGGGTTAGTTTCCTGAGTGGGCGAGCCGACAAGCACACGTATACCGATTGGCTGCTATCGCCCCGCGCAGCCATCGTCTGGATGCCTAACAAGAGGGACACCGTCAAGTTCATCGCGGCGGATGCCGTCCGCCGGGTCGAGGACGATGTGCTCCGTTTCATGTTTCTTGAGGGCGGTGAATTCGACGAATTAGAGAAACTGGGCAGTTTGGAACTCCGATACGAACGCCGCCCGACAGAGGAGTTGTTTTGGGGGATTAGCACGTTCTACCAAGATACGGAGACGGTCGCTTTTGCCCGCACGGGGACCCAGGTGACCGGGCGCTCTCAATTGTTGGGCGAGTTCCAAATCTGGGGTATCGAGCTTGAAGCCGCTTACCGCAACGAACGAACCCATTTCCTGGCTTCCCACTCCTACACGGATCTCGTGCATGGCCGCCTGCTCGATCCGGAAACAACAATTCAGGGGGTGTCCGCTTTCCCCTACAATGTCCTGTTTGATGAGGAGGAACCCTACGGACGCCATCTTGCCAACTGGTCCCCCTTCTTAACCAAATTCTACCTCGACCGCCAACTGGACCCCTGCTGGTCGGCCAGCGGTGCCCTGCGAATCTACTGGGGGTTTCCGGGCGGTCGCGATCTGACCGACTACAACAACTACCTGTTTGAGGAGAGCGGCGAACCCAGTCCCGGATTGGGGCTTTCCGATGCGGATTACACGAAATCCTTCCAAGGCAACTATTATCTGGATTTCGGGTTGGAGCGGAAGCTGTGGAAGCGTGGCGCACTACGCTTGGACTGTTACAATGTACTCGGGTGGATCGACAGGGATCTGAACAAGCGGAATTACTTGAATCGTTTGTCGGAGTATCGTTCGGAAGCGGCCGCCCTGGCCCTCTCGGTGCGCGTGGACTTCTAAGAGGCCTTCGAGCACCGCATGGTTCTCGGGACTCCCGATCCGCGTTGCCCCTCTTGCGAGGGGATCCAAGAGGCCTGATCGATCCAAATACCCCCCCATGTAGACGGAAACACCGGGTGATCGCATGGCACGCTGGCTCTGCACCGCTCTGCTAACTCTCGCCGTCGGGTGCGGTGCCGTGACCGCATGGGCTGAACAGGATTTCCTCGATTTGGAATATGAGCGGAAGGCCACGTATCTGATCTATTTCGGGATTTACGTACAGTGGCCCGAGGGCGGCAACTTTCCCCATGCCGAAGAACGTTTCGTAATCGGGATCCTGGGCCAGGACCCTTTCGGGCGGCACCTGCGGGCGTTTGAGGGAAAACCGCTGGGCAACAAACGGATCGTGATCCACCGCTTCGCCTCGATCGACGAGTATCGGCCCTGCCATCTGCTGTTCATCTCCGACCGTGCGGATCCGCAGCAGGCGCCGGAATCGTCTCAAGATCGGCTCCGGGACGCCCTACGGCGAGTGGGTGGGGACCCCGTGCTGATTGTCACGGAATCGGCGGAGTTGGCGCGCCGCGGCGCGATGATAAACTTTGTTGCGGATGTGGAGGACCGGCTGATCAAAATGCAGATCAACCGCGACGCCGCGCGCCGCGCCGGACTCGATATCAGTGCACGTCTGCTGAATCTTCGAGGAATTGTGGCCGTCGTGGAAGAAAACGGTTAGGAGCCACCATGGGACGCTTCGCGTGGGTGAGTCAGCGGCTTCGTAAGCTGTCGATTCGCACGAAGATTACCGCCCTGCTGATGGCGGTGGTGTCGTTCGCCCTCCTGCTCTCCGCCGTGGCCTTCATCATCCACAATCTGCGCGTGTTGGGTCAGGCTCTGGACGATCACCTGGAGACCTTGGCTGCGGTGCTGGCGGATAACAGCGAAGCCGCTTTGCGTTTCGATGATCCCAGCACGGCCGAGGAGATCTTGGCGTCGCTGGCACGCGACCCGCGGGTGGTCTACGCGCGCACGTATGACCGCCAGGGGCAGGTTTTTGCTCGTTATCCGGCGGCCAGCCGGGAGGAACCGCTGCCCTTGCAACCCGGCCATGAGCGTCCTTTTGCTCAAGATGGATACCTGCATGTCTTCAAGTCCATCGACACCTTCGATCCCGTTTCCGAGGGGAAGCCGCACGCCTGGTTATACCTTCGTGCCAGCACCGATGAATTCTACCAGCAGGTGCGGGAACACATTGCCATCGGAGCCGTGATCCTGCTGGTCGCTCTGGCGGTGGCCATACTGCTGGCCATTCGGGCCCAACAAGTCATTTCCCAACCGATTCGGCTGCTGGTTCGGGCGACGCAGGAGATTTCGCAGAAAGCCGATTTCGGCGTGCGGGTGATCAAGACCAGCGATGACGAGATCGGGGTGCTGATCGACGGTTTTAACCAGATGCTGGCGCTGCTGGCAGCCCGGGATGCCGAGTTGGCTCGGCACCGCGTGCACCTGGAGGACGAGGTGCATCAGCGGACTCGGCGGTTGGAGAAGGTCGCTCTTGAACTGAGCCGCTCGAACACCGAATTGGAGCAGTTCGCCTACATCGCCTCGCACGATCTGCAGGAGCCGCTACGGATGGTGCGGAGTTATGTTCAGCTACTGCAGCGGCGGTATCAGGGCCGCTTGGACCAGACGGCGGACAAATACATCGGCTACGCTGTGGATGGGGCGACGCGGATGACGCGGATGATCAACGATTTGCTGGAATACTCCCGCGTGATGACGCGGGGCAAGCCGATCGGGCCGATCGATTGCGAGCAGGCATGGTCGGAAGCCTTGGCGAATTTGGCGAAGGTGATTGAGGACACGGGGGCTCGGGTGACGTGCGATCCGCTGCCGCAGGTTACGGCCGATTTCGCTCAAGTGGTCCAGTTGTTTCAGAATTTGATCGGCAACGCCCTGAAATATCGCAGCGATCGGCCACCCCGCATCCACGGCTCCGCGCACCGCCAGGGCGGGCAGTGGCTGTTTTCGATCCGCGATAATGGGATCGGCATCGAGCCGCAGTATCAGGACCGCATCTTCGTGATCTTCCAGCGACTGCACGGCCTGGGAGAATACTCCGGCACCGGCATCGGCTTGGCTGTGTGCAAACGCATCGTCGAACGCCATGGGGGAAACCTCTGGGTGGAATCCGTGTACGGCCAAGGCTCCACGTTCTGTTTCACGCTCCCCGAGCACCAGGAAACGAGGAATCATCATGACTGCCCAGATCGTCAAGATCCTTCTGGTCGAGGATAATCCGGGAGATGCGGATTTGGTTCGGGAAGCCTTGCGAGACAACAAGGTCTGCAATGAACTGCATGTGATGAAGGATGGGGTCGAGGCCCTGGCCTTTCTCCGCCGGCAGGGACCTCATGCCCAGGCTCCTCGCCCCGATTTGATCCTGCTGGATCTCAACCTGCCCCGCAAAGACGGGCGGGAGGTGCTGGAGGAAATCAAAGCCGATCCCGACCTGAAACGCATCCCCGTCGTCGTCCTGACCACCTCCAAACAAGAACAGGATATCCTCAGCGCCTATAACCTCAATGCGAACTGCTATGTCACCAAACCGATGGATTTGGATCAGTTCCTGCATGTGGTTCGTTCCATCGATACCTTCTGGTTCAGTATCGTCTCGCTGCCATCCCAATGAGGTGGTTTGTCGACAGGGAGTCCCCAGTATGAGTGCTTTTTCCAAGGTCTTATTGATCGAGGACAACCCCGGCGATGCCGATCTGATTCGGGAATACCTCCGCGATGTGAGGGCCAGTCGCATCCAGCTGGAACAGGCGGAGACGTTGGCCGGCGGCTTGCAGTGCTTGGCTCGGGAATCCTACCATGCCGTTCTGGTCGATCTGGGGCTACCCGACAGCTGGGGGTTGGACACCTTCCGCCGGGTGCGTGGGCAAGCGCCCGAGGCCGCGATCATCGTGGTCAGCGGGGTGGGGGATGAATCGCTGGCGTTGGAAGCGGTCCAGGAGGGTGCCCAGGATTATCTGGTCAAAGGGGAGATCGACAGCGGCAATCTGGAACGGGCCCTGCGGTATGCCATCGAGCGGAAACGGATCGAATCGCAATTGTATGCCGCCAAGGAGGCGGCCGAAGCGGCCAACCGCGCCAAGAGTGCGTTCCTGGCCAACATGAGCCACGAGATCCGAACGCCCCTGAACGCCATCCTCGGCATGACCGAACTGGCCTTGGCAACCGAGCTGCCGCCCACGGTTCAGGATTACCTGAGCGTGGTGGCTCAGGCGGGCGAAGCTCTCTTGACCCTGATCAACGACATCCTCGATTTCTCACGGATCGAAGCCGGCAAACTGATTTTGGAACACGTGCCCTTCGACTTGTACGAAAGTCTGGGAAACGCGATGAAGGCCCTCGGCATGCAGGCCCACCGGCAAGGTCTGGAGTTGGCCTGCCGTATCGCTCCGGATGTACCGCGGACGGTCGTGGGCGACGGCGGACGCCTGAGACAAATCATCTTGAATCTGGTCGGAAACGGGATCAAATTCACCGAACGCGGTGAGGTGGTCTTGGACGTGCGATGCCAGTCGCGGAGCGAACGGGAAACCTGCCTCCTGTTCTCGGTTTCGGATACGGGGCTCGGCATCCCCAGCGACAAGCAGTCGGTGATCTTTGGCGCTTTTGAACAAGCGGACGCCAGCCCCGCACGACGCTTTGGCGGTACCGGCCTGGGATTGACCATCTCCTCGCGACTCGTCGAACTGATGGGCGGCAGGATCTGGCTGGAACCCCAACTGGGCCAAGGCAGCACGTTCCGTTTCACGGCGCGTTTCGTTTTGCCGCCTCCGGGAACGACCGCCGCCCCGGGCGCGTTCCCCACCGCCCTCCGCGGGACTCGGGTGCTGGTGGTCGACGACAACGCCACCAATCGCCGCATCCTCGAGCAAGTCCTGCACAACTGGCGGATGCGGCCCACCGCCGCCGAAGGTGCGGAACAGGCCCTCGAACGCCTCCGCGTCGCCCAACGCGACGGCCAACCCTTCGCCTTGGTGCTGAGCGATATGCAGATGCCTCGCATCGACGGTTTGGCCCTCGCCGAACGGATCCGCCAGGATCCGGAATTGACCAACACGGCCATGATCGTGCTGACCTCCGGCAGTCCCCCCAGCGAAATCAGCCAGGATCTGCCGCACTTGGTGGTCGCCCAGTTGATGAAGCCCGTCAAGCAATCCGAATTGTTCAACGCGATCATGAACGCACTCGGCGTCACCAGCATGGAAGAAGAGACCGCACCGACTCCCACCGAGCAACCCGCCGGGATCGGTGCCCTGAGGATCCTCCTGGCCGAAGACAGCCCCTTGAACCAGCGGCTCGCGGTCGCTCTCCTGGAAAAATACGGTCATCAGGTGCACGTCGTTCAAAGCGGAATCGAAGCCTTGGACCAACTGCATGCCCGCCCTTTCGACTTGGTCCTGATGGATGTCCAGATGCCCGATATGGATGGACTGGAAGCCACACGCATCATCCGCTCGCAAGAACAACTCCGTGGCAACCACATGCCGATCATCGCGATGACGGCCCACGCAATGAAGGGGGATCGCGAGGAGTGCCTGCAGGCGGGCATGGACGGGTACGTTGCCAAACCGATCCGCGTCCAGGAACTGTTCCGAGTCATTCAGCAAGTCCTGACCGCTTGCCGCGCAGCCGCCTGCGAGACAACGCCCTTGCCGATCACTTCGGAGGCTACCGAGCCGCCGTGGGGAGAGCTGCCACCAACCGATGCTGCTGGCAGCCAGCCGGACAACGGGCGCACGCCACCGTAAACGGCTCCCTCGAACACCGAACCCAAGGACCGACCACGGCAGCATCGAATGGTGGTCCTCGCGCTCGGCCGTCTTTCGCGTCCACTGGGGGACATCGGAGAGCATGGAGGGACCATCCACCAAGCGGCCGACCAAGCTCACCCGGCCGACGGCTTCTTTGACGACGATTGTAAACGGGTCATGATGCCCGCCCTACGGTTCGGGATCGTCCTGGTGATCCGCATCTTCTTCCGCCGCACTCGGTTCTGCATTGAGGGAGCGGTCGGCGACGTCGGAGCCGGGCTGCTCCTGGCCCGTTTCGGGGTCGGGTTCGGCAACCTCCTCCGCCGCGGCCGAGGGGTCTGCCGGCGCCGTTTCTGCCGCGGGGTCCGGCTCCCGCTGGGCCTGCCAATTCGAATAGGCTCGCCAGCCGATGTGCCCCAGGATGGCGAGGATCAACAGGGCCACGGCCCCGATCCCGGCGTAGATCGCATACCAAGTCATGGGCTCGATCGGTTCCGAGCGAGTTCGCCTGATCGGTGCGACCCCGGGGGGCAAAGCCACCCCGCTGTCCAACGGCGGGCCCAACGCGTCGTCCCACATCAGATCCGTGGGAGCCGAAGGCTGGGGAGCGGATGGTTGCGGCTTCTTCGCTCGCGGTTTCGCCTTGCTTCCCGCCCGCTTGGCGGGTTCCGGAGACGCCTTTGATTTCCGCCCCGCACCGGAAGGCTTTGCTGTCGAACCGGCGGGCTGAGGTTTCGCTCCGGCCGCTGGAACTGCCCCCGCCGCCTTGGCTCGCACAGCCGGTTCACTGGCCGACGGAGCGTCCGCAGAACGCGCCGCCGATGCCGCCTCGCCGGTTGATCCAACCGCCGGGATGGTCAGCGGTTTCCCGCACGCGGGGCAGGGGACTCGCTTGCCCGCCAGATGAGCCGCCGCTCGGAAACTCTGACCACACTCACAGCTGACAACCTGACCTTCGAGTTCGGCGGATGGCCGCGACGCCTCGGGTGCCACCGGAATCGAAAGCGGTTGCCCACAACTCGGGCACGCGACCTGCTTCCCCGCTAAATGGGGTTGAGCCATGAATTGCTGACCACAGGTGCAGGAAACCGGTATACTCATGAAATCGTGCTTCAAGCCGGGAACAAAACAACCACAATCCCTGCCCGCGGGAAAGCTCCGCCCCTCCCAAAGAACTAGCAGGTTGACATTTGGTTCCGTGAATTGTAGCCCGTGACGTTCGCAGGAACAGGCAATGGTACGCTCTTGGGGAGAACCGGCGGTTATTTTAGCGGTTGTCAGGGGGAACCGTCAACGTCCTGCGGTGCGGGGGCGGCGTTTCTGGGCACGCCACGGCCGACCTTCTCGAATCGGTGACAAAACCGTATAATTGCATTCGAAGTGCTCTTGACCCCCCTCGTTTTCTCCTGCAGGAAACCGATCCCCCAGCATGTACCGCACGTTGCTAAAATCGAAGATCCACCGCGCCCGCGTGACCGGAGCCGACTTGCACTACGAGGGCAGTCTCACCATCGACCAGGATCTGATGGACGCCGCCGACCTGTTGCCCTATGAAGCGATCGACATTTACGACATCACCAACGGGGCGCGTCTAACCACGTATGCGATCTGCGGTCCGCGAGGTTCGGGAACGATCTGTGTCAACGGCGCTGCTGCCCACCTGGTCAAGCAGGGCGATCTGATCATCATTGCCTGCTACTCTCAGTACGAGGAGCAGGAATCGCGGCAGCATCAGCCGCGGATTGTGTTGGTGGATGCGGACAATCGGGCCCAATCCCAGTGAAGCCGATCGGGTTGCACGCGGGCGTTGGATGATCTGGCGTTTGTCGATCTCGAAGGCTCCGAGACGAGCACGCCGCGAATCGGTGCCAACGTGCTTCTGACGAGAGGGAGCGGCGGGCTCGGGGTGCGGGATAGCCAACTCGTGTCGGGGGGTCTGCCGGAAAAAATTCCTCCCCGGTGGGTTGCTTTGCGCGGATCGGGAGCCTAGTCTGAGCGAGTTCGCCGGTTCAGATGTGGTCCGGCGGTTGCGTCTGCATCCCTCGCCGATTGAAGAAAAGGAGATCGACATGCCGCGCCGAATCAGCGCCATCGCCCCCGACTGGTGGGACTACACAACGTTGGATCAGGAGGTGATTGAAGAGGCTGCGCGGTTGACGCCCCGCGAGATGCAGCGTCTGTCGCGCCCGGGCTTCCAAGTGGTGATGTACGACACGCTGGAGGATTTCTATCTGGCGGAGGCTCTCGAGTATGTCGAGGCGTGGCAGCAATCGACGGAGGACAATCCGGTGGGGATCTGCGGGCCGATCGGCCCGACGGAACAGCTGCCGCTGGTCGCTCGCGTGATCAACGCCTTGGGTCTGGACGTCCGTTCGGGCCATTTCTGGGGCATGGACGAGTGGATTCTGGACGGGGAATCGGTGCCGCCCTCGCATCCGTTGTCCTTCGAGCGTTGCGATCGGGAACTGTGTTTCAAGCGGATCGAGCGCAAGTTGCGGATGCCGGATGCGAATCTGCATTTCCCGGCGGCGGATACCGCGCCCTTTCGCGCCAGCTGGAACCAGGGAGTCCGCTGTGCGGTGATGCAGGGCGGCCAAGGCGACGTCAAGCACTGGGCGTTCAACGACCCGCCGGCCCGCAAGGGCAAGTGGAAAGACCAACCGATGCCGCCCGAAGAGTATCGCAAACTGGCGACACGGATCGTCGACCTGCACCCGCTGACCATCGCCCAGAATGCCCGGACCAGCGGGGGCGGCAACATCTCGCTGGTCCCGACCCAGGCCGTCACCGTCGGACCCGTCGAGACCTGGCAGGCGGAGAAAGTCTCGATTTGGCATGCGGGCATGCACGACAATCCGTTCGGCCAACGGCTGACCTGCCTGATGATTGCCAAAGGGCTCGCCGACTCGGCGGTGCCGATGTCGCTGCTGGCCGACCATCCCCACGTGCAATTCAATTACTATCGCGGCGGGATCGGTAGGTGCACGGTGGAAATGCATTGAGGTGCCTCCACGCGGAACGCCTGTCAAGATTCACGGTCCTGGTTGCCGCCAATCGCTTGACTTCCTCTCGCGGATCGCTCATGCTCGAACCGGTCGGTGATTCGGGAACAGCCAACGGGGAGCAAAGATCATGTCGAAGCAGGTTGGATGCGTGGCGGTGTTGGCAGCGCTGCTGGCCGCTTATTCGCCTGTCCGAGCCCGCGAAACGCGGCCGAATATCGTACTGATCATGGCCGACGATCAGGGGTATGAAACCGTGGGAGCCTACGGCCAGACGGACTATCACACCCCGCATCTGGACGCCCTGGCGGTTTCCGGGATGCGTTTCGACCAGGCGCACGCCACGCCCGTATGCACGCCCACGCGGGTCAAGCTGATGAGCGGGCGGTACAACAGCCGGAATTACATCCGGTTTGGAGAAATGGCCCGGGACGTATTCACCTTCGGCCATCTCTTCCAGCAAGCCGGCTATGCGACCTACATTGCCGGCAAGTGGCAATTGGGGCATGGTCGGCAGGGGCCGTACCACTTTGGTTTCGACGAATACTGTTTGTGGCAGGTAGATCGCCGCCCGCCCCGCTATCCCAATCCGGGATTGGAGATCAACGGCGAGCGGGTCGATTTTCGCCACGGCGAATACGGGCCCGAGATCGTGACGGATCATATCAATGAATTCATCCGTCGCCATCGCGAGCAACCGTTCCTGGTCTATTACCCGATGATCCTGCCCCACTGGCCGTTCGAACCCACGCCGGATTCTCCCACTTGGGACCCCACCCGCCGTCTGGACGAACCGGAGGAGCGGAGCCGCCGCCATCACGACGTCAAGTACTTCGTCGACATGGTGGCTTACACGGACAAAATGGTCGGGAAAATCGTGGCCCAACTGGAAGAACTCGGACTCCGCGAAAACACCCTGCTGCTGTTCACGGCGGACAATGGCACGGACCGCGAGGTGGTCTCCCACATCGATGGGCAGAAGGTGGTGGGCGGAAAACTGACATCGACCGACGCCGGAACACGCGTACCCCTGATCGCCAATTGGCCCGGCACGATCGCGCCCGGCACGGTGAACCAGGACCTGATCTGCTTTACCAACTTCTTTCCCACCTTGGCGGAAGTCGCCGGGATCCCGATCCCGGCTGACCTGCAACTGGACGGCCAGAGCTTTGCACCCCTGCTCCGCGGGAAACCGGTCGCCATGCGAGACTGGCTGTATATGTGGTGGTACCGGAACAACGATCCCCAAGGCCCGGGCGACGAGTTTGCGCGAACAGGGCGTTACAAGTACTATGTGGACGGGCGGTTCTACGACCTGGAGCTTGATCGCCTCGAGCAGCAACCGATCCCGCCGGGCGAGTTGACGGCGGACCAGCGCCGCATCCGCGACCGGCTACGTGCGACGATCGCCCAGCGAACTCGCCCCGGTTTCTACGACGCGCGCGGCAATTGATCCCCCAATCGATCCGCTGATTCCCGCATCGCTCCTCGATCACGAGAAACGCGACGTGGACCGGCTGTCGCTTGGGTACGAGTTCGCGTTGTCTGGAACCTTTGGAACCGAAGCAGGCGTGATTTGCGGCACGAGGAATCCCACGGCGGCCTGCGCCGCGATTACTCGCCCAGTACGTCGGTTTCGGCCAGATCGGGCCACTGGCGAGCGATTTCGACCAACGTGCGGACGAACGCGCCGGTACCACCCGCGTCCATCCAGGGCTTGGGGTTTTCGAAAAAGGCCGGGCCGGCGATGTCGATGTGTACCCACGGCTTCTCGCGGACGAATTCCTCCAGGAACTTGGCCGCCGTGATCGTGCCCGCCCAGCGCCCTTCGCCCACGTTCTTGATGTCCGCCACCTTGCTGCGAATCTGCTCCCCAAACTCCGCCAACATCGGCAGTTGCCAGCTGGCCTCGCCACACTGCTCGGCGGCACCGCGGACCGCATCGCACCAAGCTTGATCGTTTGTCATCAAACCGGCGACGTCCGTCCCCAAAGCCACCAGACAGGCCCCGGTCAGGGTGGCCAGATCGATCAATTTGTCCGCACCCCGCTCGACCGCCACGTCCAGCACGTCGGCCAGGACCAAGCGACCTTCGGCGTCCGTATTCAGCACCTCGATCGTCTTGCCGTTCCGCGAGGTCAGCACATCGCCCACGCGATAGGCATCGCCGCTGATCATGTTCTCGACCAATCCGGCCAGCCCGATCACGTTGACCGGCAATTCCAGGCGAGCGATGGCCTGCATGGCCCCGCAGACGGTAGCCGCCCCCGCCATATCGCCTTTCATGCCCTTCTGGCCGTCACTGG
>SLMF01000676.1 GCA_007133715.1 Planctomycetaceae bacterium | reverse complement strand
GCCCCGCCGGGCTGGGCGCGGCGGTGGCCGCCGCGCGGAACGGGGCCGCCGTGGCGCTGGTGCAGGACCGACCGGTGGTGGGCGGCAACGCGTCCTCGGAAATCAGCATCCCGCCGATGGGTTATCTGGGCAACCCGCCCGACCGCGTGAATGTGACCGGGCTGGTGGAAGAGTTCTTTCCGCCTCAGGCCTGGAACAACTATGCCGATTCGGAACACATGGAGGCGATCGTCCGCGCGGAGCGGAACATCGCGCTGTTTCTGAACACGCGGGCCACCGGCGTTCGTATGAAGGATGGGCCGGTCCGGCCGCTGGAGCCGGGCGAAGCGGGCGCGCCGGGCGAGATCGACGCCGTGCTGGCCGTCGACGTGCGGACCGGCCAGCGCAAAGCGTTCCACGCGCCCCTGTTCATCGACGCCACCGGTCATGCCTGGATCGGCTACTACGCCGGCGCCGAGTACCGGGTGGGTGCGGAAGCCCGGGACGAGTTCGGTGAAACGCTGGCCCCAAGCGAAGCCACACGCCGCACCCAGGGCAATACCCTGTACCAGGCGGTCATCGTCACCCGCGACGAACCGGTGGAATTCGCCTGCCCCCCGTGGGCCTACCAGTGGCGTCGCGATCATGATTTCCAACCTCGCGGCGACCACCGCCGACTCGATGACATCCGACGGCCGGAGAACTTCGATCGCCCCTCGCGGGGCAAAGGACGCAACCCGGGCGATGACCCCGACGGCACGGTCGTCCGTCGCTGGTGGGTCGAATATGGCGGCATGGCCGACACCGTGGCTGACGCCGAGTCCATTCGCGACGAATTGTTCCGCATCAACCTGGGCCTGTGGAACTACGCAAAGAACCACAATCCGGCCACGAAGGAAAGGAACGGCCGGCGGGAACTGGTCTGGCTGAACTACGTGCCCGGCGTCCGCGAGAGCCGCCGCCTGATGGGGCCCTACGTGATGAGCCAAGTCGACTTCGACACCCAGGAGGTCCACCACGATACCATCGCTTTCACCGACTGGGGCCCCGACGTGCACCATCCCGAAGGCTTCTGGGTGGCCGGGAACGACGTAATTCATGTCTACAAAGGCCGCCGGACCAGCATCCCCTACCGCACGCTCTACTCGCGGAACATCGTCAATCTGATGATGGCCGGCCGCAACCACTCGGCCACCCAACTGGCGATGGGGGGTACCCGCGTGATGCGGCCCTGCATGGCCATGGGCCAGGCGGCGGGTACGGCGGCGGCCATCGCCGTGGCTCAAGGCGTCACGCCCGCCGGCGTGTACGAGCGGGACCGCGAACTCTTGCAGCAAACGCTGCTGAAAGACGGCTGCTACCTGCTGGGCGTGCAGAACGAAGACCCTCGCGACCTGGCCCGCACGGCCGCAATCACCGCCTCGTCGGCTGCCGAGGGGATGCCGGCCCAGAAGGTCGCCAACGGCTTCAACCGCATCGTGGGCGACGACCGCAACGCGTGGCTCGCCAGCGGCGAAGCCCCGCATTGGATCGCGTTCGAATTCGACCAACCGCAGGCGGTGAACGTGGCCCACGTGACGTTCGCGCGGCAAGCGGTTCCGGTTCGTATCGAGGTCCGGGACGGCGAGCGGTGGCGGCCGGTGGGGGCCATCCGCCGCCCCGACCAGCGGCGGTATCTTGTCCCGCTGGAACCGCTCGCGACCAGGCAGGTCCGCCTGACGCTGGCCCGGCCCGCCTCCGTTTGCGAGATTCGCTTGTATAACGAACCTGCCCCCGTCGCCGAAGCCATCCGGCGGCGGAACGAGCTGGGCTTAGGTGTCGCCGACCATCCGCAGCCCGACCTGCCGGGGATCTTCCTGGACGACCTCCAAGCGGTGGAAACCGGCTTCTGGACCGAATCGACCTACTACCGCCAGTTCCTCGGCCGCGGTTACCTGCATGATAACGACCAGCACAAGGGCGAAGCCGCGCTGGAGTTCTTTCCCGCCACGGCGGGACGCTTCGATCTGCGGATGGCCTACGTGTCGGGAAACAATCGGGCCAGCAACGTGCCAGTGACCGTGACCCACGCCGGCGGCAAGACAACCGTCTCCGTCGATCAGCGGCGCGAGCCACCACTGGACGGCCATTTCGTTTCACTGGGTACCTTCCTCCTGGACCAAGATTCGAGTGTCCGCGTGGCCAACGCCGGCACCGACGGCTATGTGATCGTCGACGGCCTGCACCTCCTGCCGAAAGACTGACCCGCGGTGTGCCGCCGCCCCGCTACAAACTCGCCTCCTGTCGCGACGAGATCGTGGCGTCTGACCCTGTTAATCGGCATTTATGAGGAGCCGTTCGATGTTTTCGAGGTCCAACCGCAGCTTGCTTGACTGCGCGAGCGGGCCTTCTGCCCTGCGGATCAGGTTGTCGGCACTGTGGGGATGGCCAAGCCCGAAAAGTGAAGCAACTTCCCGTAGCGTGGCAGTGGAAAGGGCCGAAGAGGGCCGAAAGCTCGCGAATCGCCTATTCGTTCTCTATAAATTTTCCAAAGGCATAATCGAGGCCCCATTCCATGAGTTTATACCAATTACCGTCAATATCAAAAGTGGCATCGGCATGCCCCATGGAACCATACCAAATTCGGCCTCCCTCAAATTCACGTGTGTACACATAAGGGACAAATGATTGATTAGCCCAATCGCGCGGTTTGTCGCCAATTTTACCCTCATAAAACTCGGGATCTACCTTATACAATACCGTAAATCCTTTGTCTGCAGCGGTGTTTTCATCGAACAACCAGGTGTTTTTGCGGTATTGTTCTGATATAACCCAAGGGTCCGGTAGATCCTTAGTGCTTGGATGATCCTGAGCTACTTTAATTAGGGGAATATTGTTGTCCCAACTATCACCACGAAAGATAGAGCCAATCATTTCGTGGTACCATGACCATCCGTTAAGCGTATTGTCGGCACAGTGGGTTCCAAGCCAACCTTTCCCGCTACGAATAAAGTTTTGAAAAGCCAATTTTTGACTTTCGTCAAAAAAATCACCACTGGTATTGAGAAATACCACGGCATGGAACTGTTCCAGTGTATCATCGTTGAACAACGCGGGATCTTCACTGACCACGACTTCAAAACCGTTAGCGTCTCCCATGTGCTCAAACATGGTAATACCCTTGGCGATGGAAGAATGGGAAAAACTGTCGTCTGCTTCCAAATGAAAAACCAGAAGTTTATGTGTAGCCGTTGGCGGGACGTACTGGGGATTATCGCCAATTTGGTCGCCCATAACAGGGTGCGAAGACAAGAATACAAATATCACCAAAGTTGCAATTGAAAAAATGTTCATAATCGTTTCCTTTCCGCGATCATTTCAGTTTTCCCTAAAACCTGAGAGACTGAATTTTGAACGCCCTCTGCCAAGATTGCAACCCTTCTGGAACGTTACGGGCCCATTTTTTGCCGCTTTTTTGCCATTTTGTTTCAGTGACCCCCGCTTAAGAACTGGTTTTCAGGCGGAGCACGCAAACAATGCTGTCATGTCGCAATGGCGACTCGACTGTTGGGTATCGAGGCGTGGGTCGGATGGAGTTGTTTTCCAAAGAAAAAGAGTACGCCGCGTTGGAAGGTGTGTTGGAGGAGACCTGTGAGTCGCGGCCGATACGGATTTGCGCGGTTTGTCTGATGCACAACCACTGGCACCTCATGCTTTGGCCGGAACACGATGGGGATTTGGCCGCATTCATGCAACGGGTCCGTTACGTGGAACGCAACGCGCTGCGCGCGGGTTTGGTCGAGCGGGCCGAGGCTTGGAGGTGGTGCAGCCTTTGGCGACGGACGTCGGGCACGCCGGAGCAAAAGCAATGGCTCAGCGATTGGCCGAGGGCTTATATCCGAAGGGCGGAACAACTCGGACTGGAATCAACGCTACGAGCACCACACACTCTAACAAACCCTGTCCTGCACCCCCCATCCGCGAAGCGGTTCGCAGAACGTAAAGCTGATGGCAATCTGGGAAATCCAACGGAACCCCACAAGAGCTAATTCCGGGGAGCTTGGCCTTGACACCGAGGACGGATCGGAAATAATACCCGATTACTTGAATGGGTACAGGGCGATGCAACACCACTTTGAACGGCAACTCGTCATCTCGCTCGTTGCTTTAGCGATGGTCGTGAGCGGCTGGAGGGTGCCGTTTGTTGAATGCCAGCCGGATCGTGTCCGATCCCACTCGCACGGTTGTTGCTGCTCGTCGCAACCTGCCCGTCCCGAATCCGCTGCCGGGTGTGGCGATTGTTTCGCGACCGCTTGCAGCTGTTCCCGCTCGGAGCAGCCACCCGCGTCCGGGGAATTGCAGGGTTCTCGGAATTTCGATTTGCGCACGGTACTCGCGAGGGGCCATCGGCCGACAGTTCGTCTAACGGCAGACCGACCGACTGGTTTCGAGGCCCTGCGTGCGGGGCGGGCCGCACGCGTCGAAGTCGCACCCCCTCTGCAGATTCTGCTCTGCTGCTGGCTGATTTGATGTGCGGGGTTCGCCGTGCGCGCTGAGCGTACCGCTTGACTCCGTTCTTGTCCGCGTGAGCCACCCGTTAGCGGGAAGTGGTATCCAGGTCGCCGCCCCCAGGTTGTGGAGGTGTTTGGAAACGCGAAACGAGAACAATGCAATGAGGAGATAGCGCCCCGGGAGAGACGCGCAGGCGAACGGCCTTTCGTCCCTCACGGAGCCAGGGAACCAAAGTGATCGGTCGATGAGTTAACCGTTGTTCAACTTGGCCAGATACTGCTGGGGATCTTCCTGCAGCGGCCCCTCGCAGCCGGCGCAGCAGATCCATACCTCGCGGTCCTGGACATCCACTTTGAGCGGTTGCCCCATGCTGCCCAGCAACTGCCCGCTGACGGGGCAGATGCGTTGCTGTTCGGCCGACTCGCGATCAGCCGGGGAAAGCCCCGCTAGCGCGGCACGGATCTCGTCGCTCTGATCGTGGTCGGCAGGGTCATGGTCTCCGATAGCCGACTCCTGCGGCGACACGGGTTCCGGCTGTGGCGAGGGTTGGCAGCCCAGGCTCAACAGCGCAAGCAGGGCGACGGAAATCGCTCCGGACACACACGCGATTCTTGACATTTTCCTGTCTCCTCATCGGATGGGAATTCAACGAAGGCCCGACGTCACCCGAAGTGCCGTCGCGGCGGGATACGTCCATGCCCAGTTGGATGCGGTTCGACGCCCGATTATTCCATTCCGATTCTTGGCAGGATGCCGAGAGAACGATCCAAGCCATTGTCTGTCCGCCGCATTGCCGCCCCGTTTAAGGAATGCAATCCATGAGAAATGACAGAACTCTCCTGGCCGAAACTTGCCAGGCCACGATAATCGCGCGGTGTCAGCGAGGCGACCGAACACCATGGTGACCCCAGCCGGATCCTGCGATTCGTCAACCATCGTCTGGCTGTCGTCTGCCGTACGGAGAATTTCGCGTCGATGGTCGTTGTCCGCTACGACCTGCCGTCCCGGACATTGGACGAACATACGGCAGGCGGCCCGGCAAGCGATGACGTGACGCTGCTGGCGCTCGAAATCGGCAGGGGACACGGGGCCAACTCGTGACTTGGAACTTAAAGCGCAGCTTTCGGTTT
>SLMF01000208.1 GCA_007133715.1 Planctomycetaceae bacterium | reverse complement strand
GAAGAAATCGTCGACTTATTTTGACGCGACGCCTAAGGCCGGAAGTCGCTTGCTGCGCGTCCCCGTAGGTTGGGCATTCCTGCCCGACGGACGTAGGATCGTCAACAAGAACGTCGCACTGATTACGAATCCCTCACTGCGGATCCACCATGGGGGGATCGTCGGGCAGGAGTGCCCAACCTACGAACTGATGCAGTACATCTTGTTCGAGCTACTGGGGTCCCTCTTATGGGTTTTATGTAACGTCCAGTGTGATTTGCGGCACTAGCCGGTCACCGGCACTTTGCCCGCCAGGGCTTGGAATTGGTCTAACGGCGAGGTGTCGCCCGAGCAGATTTGTTCGCATTTCATCCGCACGACGGGCATCATCTGGCGGATATACCGCGTCGCAACCGGCTTTTTCGGGGCATGCCGTTCCGCTTGGCGCAGCAGCAGATGCCCGCAGATCTGGTAGACGGCGCAATCGACTAGCCGACGTCCGCAGAGGTCCAGGTAGCTGGGCGACCGTTTTTTGATAAACGCGATGGCCCGGTCGATATGCTGGCGGTTTTCGACCAATTCCTGCTTCAGTGTCTGCAGGTCGGGGTCGTCATAGGTAGATTGTTCGAAAGGCTGGACGTAGTGCTCGAAGACGCCGGCCGATACGCCGCGGCTGGCTGCCAGGATCTGCAGCTGGCTGGTACCTTCGTAGATTGTTGTGATCCGGGCATCCCGCAGGTAGCGTTCGGCCGGATAGTCCTTCATGTAGCCGGAACCGCCCAGGACCTGGATGGTGGTATCGGCGACGCGGCAGCACATTTCGCTGCCCACGTACTTGCTGAGCGGCGTGAGCATGCTGTTGAGGCGTTTCAGTTCGCGGCTGAGCTTCTTTCGCCTCTTCTGCTCTTCTTTGTCCAGTTCTTTGTATTCCAAGACGCGGAGGTTATTATTTTCGTGGTCGCAGATGCGGCTGGTTTCGTAGGCCAGCGCGCGAGCGGCCTGGATCTCCAAGCTCATATCGGTCAGCATTTCGGCGACGGCGGGCAACCGTTCGATGGGCACTCCGAACTGCTGGCGTTTGTTGGCATAGCTACGTGCCAGTCGGTAAGCCGCTTCGGCGATGCCCAGGGCCTGGGCGGCGATACTGATGCGGGCCCCGTTCATCAGGGCCAGGACGTAGGTGATCAGCCCCCGCTGGCGTTCGCCCACCAGTCGTGCGGGTGCGTTCGAGTACACCAGTTCGCAGGTCGGCGAGCCGTGGATACCCAGTTTATTTTCCAGGTGGCGGACCTTGATATGCTCGGTGCGTTCCGAGACGAACAGACTCAGCCCGCGCCCGTCGCTGACGCCCGGTTCGCTGCGGGCCAGCGTCAACAGGACCTCGCCGCAGCCGTTGGTGATGAAGCGTTTGACGCCATTCAACCGCCAGACGCCCTGATCATCCTGTTCGGCCCGCAGGCGGATGGCCTGCAGGTCACTGCCCGCGTCGGGTTCGGTCAGCACCATCGCGCCGGTGACTTCGCCGCGGGCGAAGCGGGGCAGGTAGTCGCCGCGAATCTCTTCGTTGGCAAAGGCATTGATCGTTTCGGCGATCCCCTGCAGGCCGAAGATATTTTGCAGCGAGCCATCGGCCCGGCTGACGATCTCGGTGGCGATGGTATACATCAAACTAGGGCAGTTCAGGCCGCCGAAGCGGTAGGGCAGGGTAAAGCCCATCAGGTCGGCCTGTCCCAGGCGTTTGAGGTTTTCCCGCAGCAGCGGATGGTAGGTCACCGTACCGTCCTCGTTCAGCGTATTGCCTTCGGCGTCGATCGCTTCGGCATGCGGCGCGATCACATCGGCCGAGATTTCGCCCACGATTTCCAGAATACGGCGATAGTTCTCGACCGCTTCGTCCGCATCGCGGGGCGCGTAGTCAGGGCGGCTGTCCAGATCGTCGAATTGGTCCTCTTGGATCAGGGCCAATTCTTTCATGTCGATCTGTTCGAACAGGAGTTGAATATCTTCGTTATCGAAGAAGAAATTTGCCACGGGGCAGCCTCCACGAAGGGGATAATATCTAGCAAAAGCGGGAATTCCTCCGGAGCGTTTCCGGAGGCTAGCGCCTGATTACGAATTGGTCTGCACAGGACGCTCGCGCAGCGTCTTGATCAGCATCGGGATCACCTGCGCGGCATCGCCCAGGATACCGTAGCTGGCCACGGAGAAGATGGGGGCCTCCGGATCGTTATTGATGGCGATCACCTTAGCCGATTCTTCCATCCCGGCCCGGTGTTGGACTTGGCCGCTGATGCCGCAGGCGATGTACAGTGCGGGTCGGACGGTGGTTCCTGTCTGGCCGATCTGATGTTCTTTGCCGATGAACCCGCCGTCGACCGCGGCACGACTGGCCCCGACCGCGCCGCCGATGGCGCCGGCCAGATCGTGGATTTGGCGGAAGTTTTCGCGGTTTCCCATGCCCCCGCCGCCGGCCACGATCACCCGCGCGCCCTTCAGATTGACCGTCCGCGGTTCCACGTGCCGTTCGACCAATTTCAGCGGCATGTCGGCCGCCGTGATTTCGACCGGTTCGTCGAGCACTTCGCCCGTCCGCGAGGAATCGGGGTCCCGCAAGGGCATCACGCCTTCGCGCACCGTTGCCATCTGGGGCCACCAATCGTAATTGACGATCGTGGCCACGATATTGCCGCCGAAAGCTGGCCGGATCTGCAACAGCAGTTTCTCGTGGACCTGTTTTGTTTTGGGATCCGTCACGTCGCGGATCTGCAGGTCCGTGCAATCGGCCGTCATACCGGCGCGGACTTGGGAAGCCACGCGGGGCGCCAAGTCGCGTCCCAGATGGGTAGCACCGAACAGCACGATCTGCGGTTCGTGCTTCTTGATCAGTTCCACCAGCACCTTTGCATAGGAGTTGGTTTGGAAATGGGCCAAGCGGGGATGGTTTGTCACGTAGACGCGGTCGACGCCTTGGGCGATCAGCCGTCGGGCCAAGCCGCTGACATTGTTGCCTGGCAGCACGGCGGCGGCAGGCACGCCCAATTCGTCGGCCAATTCGCGTGCCTTGCCGCACAATTCCAGCGCCACCTCATTCAGGACGCCGCCTTCCTGTTCGGCGAATACCCAAACTTCGCCCTCTCGATTCACTCGGATCATGATGCCTTCTTTCCTGAGGGTCGTGTCAGCCCAGTGTGCGGTCGACGACCAGTTCCTGAATCAACTCGCGGACCCCGGCTTCGGTGGGTGGGATCTCTTTGTATCCCGATTTCGTCAAGACGATCGACTGGACCCGGTAGACCTTGGTGGGCGAGCCGGAGAGTCCGCAGCGGTCGAGATCGGCCCCGATATCGTCCAGATTCCACTGTTCGATCAGCAGGTCCCGGCCGCGGAGTACTTCCAACTGCCGTTCGACCTCGGTTTGGCGTTCTTCGGGCGAGGCGTCGGGCAGTTGCTGGCGGACCTGAGCCACCACTTCGTCCTGGATCCGCGCCCGTTTGTACAACATCACCTTTCGCACGGCGGGGGGCCGCGGTTGGTTGGCCGTATCGATCACCGTGATCAGGGCGGGCAGCGTGGTCTCCACGATCTCCCAGCCATTGCCCACATTCCGCCGCACCACCACGGTGCGGTCGGTCAGGCGTACCAGCTCTTCCATATAGGTAATTTGCGGGATTTGCAGCTTTTCCGCACACTGGGGACCGACTTGAGCGGTGTCGCCATCGATGGCTTGCCGGCCGCAGAACACGAAATCGAAGGCCCCGTAGGTCTCTCCGATCGTCCGGATGGCCTGCGAGAGGATGTAGCTGGTGGCCAGGGTATCACTAGCAGCTGCCCTGCGGTCGGTCAGCATCACCGCGCGATCGGCCCCGCGATAGAGGCAGTCTCGGAGGATATCGGCCGCTTTGGGCGGGCCCATGGTCAGCACGGTGACCGTACCGCCGTACCGTTCACGCAGCTCCAAGGCGGCTTCTAGCGCACTGAGATCCTCCGGGTTGAAGATCGCTGGCAGGGCGGTTCGATTGACCGTCCCGTCCTCCCTCATGGCCTCGGCCGTGATGTTGGCCGTGTCGGGTACCTGTTTTACACATACAACGCTGTGGTAGGGCACAATCAGTCGCTCCGTAGTCGTCCTGCGGGGTAGTTCAAGTTGCGGCGGGAAAGCGGGGATTATGATGGAAGCATACGGTTTAGGTCAAGGCGGGAAATTACGAACCGGGCGCAGCCGGCTCTCCGGGGCCGGTTTCAGCAGTGCGGCCAGGCGGCCATCCGCGTCGACCGCGGCGATCTCCGAGTCCTCCACTCCCCACTCGTTAGGGATCGTCAGTCCATCCATCAGACGTTTGCGCTGCGCAGCGCTCAGTTGAATTCGAGGCAGGTCGGCCACGGCAGCGACCGCCGGCAACAAGCGTTTCGGTAAACTCTCGGGCGAAAGTTCGTCCAGCGGCGTGGCCTGGTCCAAGCGGAAATCGCCGATCGCCGTGCGGGTCAAGTCGGCCATGACGGCTGCCGTGCCCAGTCGTTCCGCGATATCCCGACCCAGCGACCGGACATAGGTCCCGGCCCCGCATTGGATTTCCAACGTGAATTCGGGGTAATCATACCCGACGAGCCGTAGTTCGTAAATGTCGATCGGGCGGGGGGTGAGATCGACGGGCGTCCCCTCGCGGGCCAGCCGATAGGCCCGTCGTCCAGCCACCTTGAGGGCCGAATAGGCGGGCGGGCGTTGGAGAAACCGGCCGACGAAGGCGGGCAGCAGCGATTCCAGCTGTTGTTGCGTGGGTTGCGGTGCCCCGGCCAGCTGCCGGACCTGACCCTGTACATCTTCCGTATCGCTCGTACAGCCGAACAGAAACCGGCCGCGATATCGTTTGGGCATCCGCTGCACCAACTCGACCAACCGGGTTGCGGGTCCGAGGCACACCACCAGGACCCCTCGAGCGAGTGGATCGAGGGTGCCGGCATGTCCGATCTTGATCCGCCCCGTGCATTGCTGGACGCGATTGACAGCGGCACGCGAGGTGATGCCGGGCGGTTTGTTCAGGTTCACGAGTCCAAACAATCTGGAAGTCTCCGGGAACTGTGGTATGCTGGAGGCTGGTCGATTTGAAAAAGCGGTCCAGGAGGAGTATCTGTCCCATGTCGGACGATTTCAAGGGCTCGGGAAACGCCGCTGTGCGCGTGGTGATTGTCGTCGGGGCGGTGCTGATCCTTGGCGGCGCGGGGTTCCTGGGGTATATATTGGGGGGTGGAGAATGGCCCGCGATTGTTATGCGGCGGCCGCCGGCTGCCGAGTTAGAGACGCCGGGACCGGCGGTACCGCAGCGGTCGGAGGCTAGAGAAGGGGACGTGGAACCGTTTGTCGCGGAGGCAGCGGGGCCGGCCGTTGATCGGGCGGAATCCCAGCCGGGGGCTCCGGGCGACGCGGTTCCGCAGCACCCCGAAGAACGGTCCGTCCCCGAATTGCGGGTGGATCCGATGGATCCGGTTGAATCGGACGCAGTGGAGGAAGTGGACGCAGTGGAGGAAGTGGACGCAGTGGAGGAAGTGGAGGCAGTGGAGGCAGTGGAGGAAATGGAGGCAGGGGACATCGAGCCACTCGATCGGGCAACTACGGTGGTGGGCGACCTGTTGGCCGCGCGAACTCCGCTGGAAGTCCG
>SLMF01000073.1 GCA_007133715.1 Planctomycetaceae bacterium | reverse complement strand
GGGGACCATGATCCCCTTCTTCCTGGCAATGCTCGTCACCTTGCTGCTGATCACCTACTGGTCGCCTTTGAGCATGTGGCTGCCCAGCCTGGCCGGCCTGACGTGACCGGCAGCGTGGGAGCCGTCCGTTATGTTTCACTCACCCAGAGGGGGCCCAAACCATGAATCGCTCGTTTTTCACGCTCGTGCCGCTCGTCCTCGTGTTCTCGCAAATCGCGTTCATCGCAGACGCAGCGGAGCAGCAAGTGCCAACGTTTACCATGCAGCCCATCGGCCAGGTCCAGCGAACGGAGGGGCGAACCCTGCTCGTGCTGGACGAAAAGTACCAGCCGGGCTTGCTGGGGTTGGATGGCTGGTCGCATGTCCAAGTCATCTGGTGGTTCGACAAAAACGACACACCGCAACGGCGGTCGATCTTGCAAGTCCATCCCCGCGGCGACGCCAGCAATCCGTTGACGGGCGTCTTCGCCTGCCGGGCGCCGGTGCGCCCCAACTTGATCGCCCTGACTCTTTGTAAGCTCGTCTCCGTCGAAGGCCGGGTGATCGAGGTGGAAAGTATCGACGCCTTCGACGGCACCCCCGTGCTTGACCTCAAACCGTTTGCTCCCGGACTGGACCTGGTCCAAGAAGTCAGGGTGCCCGATTGGACTCGGAATCGATGAACCATATCTACCTATCTACCTGAAGATGAGGAACCGTGCCATGCGTGATCTTTCCCGCCGCCAATTCGTGTTGACTTCGCTGACCATCCTGACGCTGCCGCGCGCTGCGCGCGGCGCCCGCCGCTCGTCGCTGCGATTCGGCATGCTGACCGATTCGCACTATGCGGACTACGCGTCCCGTGGCAATCGCCATTATCGCGAGTCGCTGGCCAAGATGCGTGAATGTGTGGACAGCATGCAGGAGCAGGGAGTGGAGTTTCTGATCGAATTGGGCGACTTCAACGACGGAGCGGCGAAACCACCGGTCGAGGACGCGTTGCGATTTCTGGCCCGGATCGAAGCCGAATTCGCGCGTTTCGACGGGCCCCGCTATCACGTGCTGGGCAATCACAATATGGACGCCCTGTCCAAACCGCAAGTGCTGAGTCAAATCCGCAACACGGGCATCGATCCGGAGCGTTCCTTTTATTGCCTTGACCACGCTGGACTGCGGTGTATTGTCCTGGATGCCAACTTTCGCGCGGATGGCGTGGCGTATGAGCAAGGCAACTTTCAGTGGACCGATGCCAACATCCCGGCCGCCCAGCTCGAATGGCTGGCCCAGCAATTGGACGCGTCCCCGCATCCGGTGATCGTGTTCATCCACCAGCTGCTGGACGGAGAGGGTAATATCTTCGTCAACAACGCGGCCGAGGTTCGGCAGCTGCTGGAGGCCTCCGGAAAAACCCTGGCGGTGTTCCAGGGCCATCACCACAGCGGCTCGCACCGGCAGCTGAACGGGATCCACTACTACACACTACGGGCCATGGTCGAAGGCTCGGGGGCGGAAAATAGCTCCTACGCCGTGGTTGACGTCCAGCCGGATCAGATCGTGGTCGAAGGCTACCGCCGAGCGGTCGACCAAACGATGCCGCGTGTCGAAACCGACCGATAGAGAGAACGACGTTGAGTCGGTTTTCCACGCCGGGCCACGCAGCGAGGCAGCGTGAAAGTAAGACAGGGGCAACGTGTCAACGTCAGCGACGTCAGCGACGCTCTGTCAACGTGTCACAACAGGAAAGAAAAGGGGCTCGCCGAAGGTCTCCGTGCCGAACTGGGCGATCAGGTCCTGGGCCTCGGGCGACAAGAGGAAGTCTGCAAACTGTTGCGCGGCGGCCGCTTGCCGAAAAGCTGCGGTCGTTTGCCCAGGCTGCGGCGCAACCACCAGCACCGCATAGGGGTTTTGCAGCTCGGGGACTCCGGAAAACAGGATCACCAGGTCCAATCGGTGCCGCTGGGAAAGGAACGTTCCCCGGTCGCTCAATGTGTAGGCCTGCATCTCGTTCGCCATGCGGAGCGTTTCGCTCATCCCCGCGCCGCCTTGGATATACCAGGCCCCCGCGGGCTGCTGTTCCGCCAGCTTCCACAGCGACAGCTCTTTCCCGTGGGTACCTGATTGATCCCCGCGAGAGACGAACGGGGCCGCTGTCTCGGCAATCCGGGTCAGTACGTCGCGGACTGTGGCTGCCTGCTGCAGCCCCGCCGGATCGCCAGCAGGGCCGACGAAAAAATAGTCGTTGTGCATCAACGGACGCCGCGCCCCAGCATGGCCGGCGGCGACGAATTCCTCTTCCGCCTCCGCTGCGTGGGTCAGCAGCACGTCGGCATCGCCACGCCGGCCGATCTCCAGAGCTTGGCCGCTGCCCACGGCAATCACGCGGACAACGATCCCCGTCTGCCGCTCGAACCGCGGAATCAAGACGTCCAGCAGGCCACTGTCCCGCGTGCTGGTCGTGGTGGCCAAGGTCAGGGAGGGAGCGGGAGGCGACGAGGGTGCGCAACCGAGCGTCACGATCAGGAACGCTGTTGACCACACGAGGGAGAGCGGCTGCCAGTTCAATAGATCATCCTCCCTTCGACGAAGTCCCGGGTGCGGGGATCCGCGGGCTCACGAAAGAAAACGTCGGCCGCTGCGACTTCGATCAGCCGTCCGTTCAGCAGCAGGCCTACCCGCTGGCCTACGCGGCGTGCTTGAAATAAATTATGCGTGGCCCAGACAAGGGTGATTGGGTGGAACGCGGCAACTTCGCGAAGCACCCGTTCGACCAAGGCTACGTGGGCCGGATCCAGGTGGGCCGTCGGTTCGTCCAGGAGGAGCACGTCGGGTTTCAGGACCAGAGCGCGGGCCAAGGCCACCAGCTGGGCTTGCCCTCCCGACAAGGTCCGGACGGCTCGATCCGCCAGATGGGCGATTCCCAGGTGCTCCAAAATCCGTGCGACCTCGGTTTTCGGACAAGCCAGGCAAGTGCGCAGCCGCAATCCGTAGGCCACGTTCCTGGAGACCGAACCGCTCAGCAGGACCGGCCGTTGGAAGACCAGTGTGATGCGGTGGCGGGTCTCTCGCGGAAGCCGGTCGCCCAGGTAGTCCCGACCTTCGAAACGCACCTCCCCCACCGTCGGACGCTCGACCGCAGCCAACAGCCGCAGCAAGACGCTCTTTCCCGCCCCCGTCGGGCCCAATAAACATAATGTCTCCCCCGCCTCGATACGCAGATGCTCCACGTCCACGGCCACGGTGCGGCCGTACTGCTTGCGCACCTGGCGCAATTCGAACTGCGGCAGTTCATTCATACAGCGGGGGACTCCCGTGCAGCCGGACGATCAAGGCGTTGGCCAGAAGAGCCAGACACAACAGCGTCGCCCCCAAGGCCAACGCCACACCAAATTGGCCCTTGCCCGTCTCCAACACCACGGCCGTGGTCAGCACCCGCGTGTGCCCTTGGATGTTGCCGCCGACCATCAACACCGCCCCCACCTCGGACAGACTGCGTCCGAAAGCCGCGGCGACTGCTAACAACACGCCCTGCCGGGCTTCCCACAGCACCGTCTGGCGAATCTGCCATTGCGTCGCTCCCAGACTGAGCAGCTGCATCCTCAATTCGCCGGGCATCGCCGCCACGGCACTCTGAGTGATCCCGATCACAAACGGCAGAGCCAGAATGAACTGCGCCACAACCATCGCTTGGGGCGTGAACAACCAGCCCAACCACGCCAGCGGGCCACTGCGAGAAAGCAGGATATACAGCACTAAACCGACCACCACAGGGGGAAGTGCCATGCCTGTCTGGACCAGTAGACGTAACAGCGGGACCGGCCGACCACAACTCAAGCCCAGCCAAGTGCCCAGGGGAATCCCCACCAGCGAGCTAAGCAACACGGAGGTACCGGACACCCGCAGGGTAAGCCACAGAATGGTGATAAAGTCCGTTCCCAAGAATTCTGGCCAATGTTCCACGCGGTATTTCACCTCCCCTGCCACATGGGTCCCAGTCGGTTCCGGCCCGTCGGGCTATGTTCCGGCCGATTCGATTCCGAATTGTCATCGAAGTTTGCGGCGGGTCAAGGTGCTTTACGGCGGTGGGCCAGCCGATATGATGGAAGGTGGCTCAGTTTGACAACATGCGGGAAGGGAGCAACAGCGATGGGACGAACCGATGGCGGCGCGAGAGCCGTGTCGCGGCGTACCTTTTTGGCGGCCGCTTGCACGACGACGGCCCTGGCCGGCGGCAGAACGGCCGCTCGGGCAGCCGAGATGCCGGCCGACGTGCCACCCGAGGACTATCGAATCGAGCGAGGCCGAATCCGGCAATCGGTCTACGGATGGTGTTTCTCGCCGCTGCCGATCGAGCAGCTGATCCGGGCGTGTCACCGGATGGGAATCCCCTCGATGGATGTCGGACCGGACCATTACCCGCTGCTGCGAGAACTGGGAATGAAGGTCACGATGACCGGTTCCCACGGATTCCGAGTCGGTCCCGTGAATCGCGACCATCACCCGTTTTGTGTTGAACGCCTGCGAAACGGCATCGATCTGGCGGTGGGATGGGGAGCGCCCCACGTGATTACCTTCACCGGCATGCGAGAAGACGGCATCGATGACCAGCAGGCGGCGCAGAATTGTGTCGATTGCTGGAAGCAGGTCATCGGGTATGCCGAGGAGAAGGGCGTGAATCTCTGTCTGGAGATCCTCAATTCGCGGGATGACACGCATCCGATGAAGGGTCATCCCGGCTATTTCGGCGACGATGTGGAATTGTGCATCGATTTGATTCGCCGCGTGGGCAGTCCCCGCATGAAACTGCTGTTTGACGTGTATCATGTCCAGATCATGAACGGGGACGTGATTCGTCGGATTCAACAATGCACGGACGAGATCGGGCATTACCATGTGGCCGGTGTGCCGGGTCGTGGCGAGCTGGATGAGAACCAGGAGGTGAATTACCCGGCCGTGATGCGGGCGATTTTGGCGACCGGCTACACGGGCTTGGTATCGCAGGAGTTCATTCCGACGTGGCCGGACAAACTGGCGGCGTTGCGTCACGCGGTGCGCACCTGCGATGTCTGAAGCAGGGTGCTCAATTTGCCGCGTTTTTTTTGGCAAGGGGTTACACGGGAACGGGGAAGCGAAACGATGGGCGTTCGGTTGGGACGGACACAGCGGGTGGGGGTGGCTCTGGTAGTTCTTCTCGCGGCAGGTGCGGAGGTGTTCGCTGTTGCGGATTCGGAAAACCTGGCGCCACGGGCCACGATCACGGAGAGCGGGCGGCACAGCGATGGTTACCGGGGTCAGTTTACTGCCAATGACCGCATTCCGGCGGCCGCTTCGCGAGACGATGTCGGCCAGGTGTGGTGTCTGCCGCAGTCTCAGGCGGCGGGAGCGACGCTGGTCTACCGCTGGCCGGACCCGGTCACGATTGGCCAGATCATCTATTATGGTCGCACGTCGTTTCTCTGGGACGAGAATTTTCTGGAGGTCGAAGTCTACACGGACCCGGAACAGCCTCCGGTATTTGCGGCCGAATTGAAGCCGGGTCATGGCCCGCAGCCGCTGACACTGCAGCAACCGGTCCGCACCCGCAGCCTGACGCTGCGTTTTCCCCGAGCCGACACGGGTCCCAACCCGGGTGCCTCGGAGATCCGGATCTTTGCCACGCC
>SLMF01000081.1 GCA_007133715.1 Planctomycetaceae bacterium | reverse complement strand
GACCATGAAGAAGGCGATCAACTGGAACGTCATGTCGATCATGGGCGTCAGGTCGCCTTCCACAATGTTGGATTCCGCCTTCTTGATGCGCATGGCAACCTCATTTCGATCCGCCGACCGTCTGGAAACGACTCATCAAGTCCTCGCTGTAGATGCCGACTTCCAGCACCAGGCGAGCCACCCGATTCTTTAAGATATTGAAGGCGGCGATGGCCGGGATGGCGATCGCCAAACCGATCAGGGTGGTAAACAAAGCTGTCGAGATACCCTGAGCCAGATCGGAAGCCTTGGGCGTGGCTCCGCCCTGAGCGATCACCTGGAACGAGGCGATCATCCCATGCACGGTCCCAAACAGCCCCACCATCGGGCTGATCGTGCCGATCAACGCCATATAGCTCAAGCGGTGCTCGAGCTTCATGTTCTCTTCTTCCCCGACCTCCTGCATGGCTTCGACCGCGGGCGCGTAGCCCGCCGACAACTTGGCCAATCCGGCCGACAGCACCATGCCCAACATGGACTCATCCGCCCGAGCCAGCTCGTAAGCCTCTTGATACTGCTTCTCGTTCAGATGCCCTTCGAAGGACTCGAGCAGGATTTGCGGGCAGACATTCTCCCGGCGGGCCGTCAACAGATTCATCACGAACAGGGCCACCAGGGTGAACGAGAGGGCCAAGAAGATGATCATGTAGCCGGGGCCCAAAGCCTGATAAATCCAAGCCAACACGCTCATATCCCGCACGGGTTCTTCCTGAGCGGCCGCGGGCGCCGGCGCGGCGGCGGGCGGCGGCGCGGCATCGACCGGCGGATCCACTTCGACGTCGTCTTGTGCCCAACCTATGCCCACCCCCCCAAGGGGAACGGCCAGGGAAAAGAAGATCAATGCCAAGAACACGGTGACGATCCCGAGCCATGAGGTGGTTTCGTAACCACTGAAAGAACTGTGCCGCATGTTGTCCTCCAACCGTTGCGGGGAATGTGCCGGACTGAACCAGTCTACTTTTTATCGAGAAAACGAGTGATGAGGAACCGCCACTCGACGGCGGAACCGAATCGATCGGGTACGAAGACGGGGAACCAGCCATTGGGTGCCCCGTACGATCTACAACATCGACGCCCAGCGGGAGCCGGCGTAGCGCGATTGCAACAAACTGCGGGCACGCACCGCACGATCCGACTGGTCCACCTCCGACCATAAACGACTCAAATGATACAACGCCTCCGCGTGCGCTGCTGAATTGGAAAAATACAAGATGTCCGTATGCAAATAGGCCAACAGCGCCTGCTTGGTCTCACCCGCCTGGGCGTGACAGGCGCCCAACGCATTGTAGGCCAAACCCATCAGTTGTGCATCGTTCGGGTCGCCCTTGGCAATCAAATCCTGCAGCATCTTCAGGCCCTCTTCCGCCTGACCGGTGGCTGCCAAACCGACCGCCTTGCCCACCGTCGCATACTGCTTCTGCAGCAGTGCTTCGGGGGTGTTCAAGCCGGAAGCCAGCACCTGTTCGAAACCGGCCAACGCCTGCTCATACTGCTCGGCCGCCAGTTGGCTGCGGGCCTGCAGCACACTGGCTTTCATGCGGTACTCGGGCCAAGGAGCCCGGCCGAGCGCGGCATAGTAGCGTCCGGCCCCTTCGAAATCACCCATCGCGTAACTCAAATCCCCCAACAGTTCGGCCGCGGGGAAGAAATGATAGGTATTGGGGTTCTGCCGGACGAAGTTCAGCAGGGCCGTGTGCGCTTCCTTCCGATCCCCCCCGGCTTCCATGGCCAGTCGGGTTAACGCGTACGCGGTATAATAGTCGATGTCCTGACGGATCACATCGTTGTCGATGGTGGCCGGATCGATCCGGCGCAGCTCTTCCAACGCATCACTGTATTGCCCGGCCAGCGCCCGATCGCGCCCCGTCCGCAGCTCGTTGGGCTCGCCCTCGAAAACCACCCGCTGTACGTCTTTGGTATCGAACTCCAGAGCGGCGGCCGTCGCTTGCAACGTAATTCGAGCGGGACTGACCGCCGTGATCGTACCCCGGGTGGGGGTACCGCTCTTGTCAAAAACCTGATCTTGCTGGGCCGTTGCCAAAACAGGCGTCAGGAAACCAGCCATCAGGGCCACCGGAAACAGGTATCGCATCATCGACAAGCAACTCCTTGATGAATCGGTGCGGGCCCGCAGGAGCTGGCAGCCCCACTGCGGGCAGGCGTCAATCGGCTTGAGCCACCGTACGGGCTTCTAAGCCCACCGGGTCCTCCCCTAACGTCTTCTGGATCTGCTTCAAGAGCTGATCGAACTCCGGCTGCCACTCCTCCCATTCTGCGCCGGTTCCGAACAACTGTTGGGTCTGGCGGATGGTGCGTCCCGCCATTTGCAAGTACTTCTCGCGTTCCTCTCCCTCTTTGGCCATCGCTAAACTGCGGAGCGAGTTCGCCAGATTGAAACGCGCTTCGTGAAACACCGCACGAAACTGGGCGTTGTTGGCCGTGCGGGTGGCAATGCCCTGCCAGCCCCAGAGAATCGGCCGTTGCGTCGCCGGGTCCAGCTCGGCGCCCTGAATGGACCGCAAGTACAGGTCCTCCCGGCCCGGGAACGAGGCCCACTGCTGATACAGACGCGCCGCTTCCATCTGGACGTTGATCCTTCCCGGATTGCTTCTCAGAATGTCCACGAAGATGTCCCGAGCGGCGGTGAAACGGTTCAAGCGTCGCAACACGTCCGCTTGGCGCAAACGTACCTGGGTCGTCATCCGCTCGTCCTCGACCACTCCATTCTCCAAAATCTGCTGATACGTTTCCTCCGCCAACTGGAAGAAGCGGATCGCATCCTCCGACACCCGGCGTTCGGTATCGAAACTGGCTCCGATCCCCACAAAGGTCTCGGCCACCCAGTTCAGCACGGCGAAATCGGAACTGGTGGAACGCAAACGCAGTAAAAACGTCTCGAAGCCCTTCGATAAGGCTTGCCGGTTCTCCGCCGAGGCCAGCGACATCTGGGCCTCGAGATCGCGTGCCAAGCTGAAATAGATGGCGATCAACTCCGCCGGGTCCATCGCCTCGCGCATCGCGTCCATGATCTGGGAGGCCTGAGCCACGACCGCATCGGCATCCGGGGTGGTCGGCAAGGAGGAAATCAGGGCCCGCAGGGCCGTCTTGTACGTTTCCGTGGCCAGCCCCTGGCGGGCGGCCGCCGGATCGCCCTTCTGTACCAAGGTTAGTGGCCCGATCCGCGGGTCTTCGAGCAATGCGAGCGACTCCTCCGTCTGACCCGTGTCCAAGTACAATTGGGCCAGCGACAGGGTGGCGGTCAGCGAGGCGGGCGTCGCCTTGCCCGCTTCCTGCATGCGGCGGACCCCCCGCACCAGGATCTGCTCCGCGCGCTCCTTCAATTCCCCCAACTCCTCCCGCCGCGCCGCCAACGCCTCGTCCGGCAACTCGCCCCCTTCCCCACCGGCCTCGGTCCGCAATTGCTGCATCCCTCGCAAGTAGGAACTCCACATCGCTTGGCCCGTCTTGATCTCCGCATCCCCCCGTTGAGGCCGTTCTTCGGGGATGTCCTCCAAATAACCCTGCGCCGCGTCGAGATCCCCCGCCTGGATCATCAGCGGGATCAGGGTGTTCAAGGCGTCGATCGCCTCGTCCTGCTCCGGCCAACGACGGGCAATATACTGGGCAATCCCGATCACTTGGTCCGTCTCAAACTGCCGCTCCCCACCCGCCGCTTCATACAGTTTCAACCAAGCGGCCATCGCGATCTTGGCCGCTTGACGCGAACCCGGACTCTCCGGATACCGACGGGCCAAAAATTCACCCACCACGGCTGCGTCCATATACCGCTCGGTGGTGTGGTACAGGTAGCAGAGGAAATAGCGGACAATATTCAAATCCCGTACATCGGTGTATTCGTCCGATAACTCCAACGCCAGACGAAACATGTGCAGCGCTTCGTCAACCGCCGTCCCGACCGTCTGCTGGGCCGTCTCCAGTTGCTGCTCCAACTCCTGCCGGACCTCCGCATCCTGCTCCCGCTGGAGCCGCGGGGGCAGGGTTTGCAAGAGCAAGTTGGCGGTCTGCAAGGCGTCCAGGGCGTCCCGGCCGGCTTGGCGAGCTTCGGCAAAACTGGTCGGATCGACCGCTTCCTCGCTGTCCCGTGCTTCGATACCGATTTCCGAAAGGAACTCGCGAGCCTCCTGCTGATACCCCCGCGAAGTACGGGATACAAACTGCGCGTTTTTGCGAGCTTCGCTCTCCATCCGCCGCACCGCCGGGTCCCGCGGGGATTCGGACCGCACCTGCTGGGCCAGAGCCCACTGCGCACGGGCCAGACCGAGTCGCAGTTCCTGAAAATCCTCTTCGCGAGCTTCGTTCGCCCGCGCGCCGTCCACCCACGGACCCAACCGCTCCACCGCCTCCGCATGACGCCCCGTCTCCTGCCAGCATTTCAACGCCAGCTGATACGTCCGCGTCTTGAACGTGCGGAATTCCTCGGGATCGTCCGGCTGCTCGAACAACTCGCCGTAAATCCGCAACGCGTCCTCATGATTGCCCAACTTCTGCTGGCAACGCCCCTCGTACATCCGGGCATAAAGCCCCGCCAGCCAGTTGCCATATTTCTTGTAGATCTGGTGATACCACTCGGCGGCTTCGGTCAATAACTGGCGATACTCGTCCGATTGAGGAGATACCGTGTCGGCCCTTTCCTCCTTGACCGCGGCCGCCAGCAACTGCGCTTGCAGGTACTCGGTTCGCAGGCTGTCGCGCAATGCGATGTTCCGCCGATCGTCCTCTGCGATGTTCGCCAGCTGCTCCAGCCGCTCCCGCAGGTCGGCCTGAGCACGCTCGAAAACCGTCAGCGCTTCGCCGTACATCTTGTTGGCCTCGGCCAACAGCGACTCACGCCGATCCCGCGCGCTGGGCTGGTCCGCTTGCTCGACCCGGATCCGCGCTCGCTCGACCCGCAAATTGCCTAACTGGCTGTTGGCCGCCGTCACCAGCGGGTGATCGGGATTCATGCCGACGAAACGCTGCAACGCGGTGGCCGCTTCGTCCAACTGCGCCTCACGCTGCTTGATGTCCCGCTGGTCCCGCGAGGCTTCGATCAGGGTCACGCCCAACTCGTAAAACAACGTCTCGCGAAACTCGATCGGAGAGAGCGGGCTGGTACGCATCTGCTCGAGATACTCGACCGCCATATCGTGGTAGCCGCGTTCGCGAAGACCACGGAGGAAACGGCGAGCGGTTTCCGCGCCCTCCCCCCCCAGAGGCGTCAAGCCCACCAGCATCAGCGCCAACCAACTACGCATGGGCTGGACAGCTCGCCAGAGCGTGTTCATGATTCGCTGCTCCCCTTGGTTCCTGTGCCGCATCCGCTTTCTTTCCGTCCGAGTTCCCTCGCCGATTCCGCTTGGCCCCACTTCGCCCAACTCGACAAATCTCCCAAAGTTAGCGTTTGAGACCGCCGGCTGCAAGTCGCCAGGTGGGACAGGACCGTCCTCGAATCACCCGTTCGCCGACACCCGGATCTGCCTAGTGCCGCAAATCACAATTGATAGGCCACCAAGGCCGGAAGTTGCTTGCTGCGTCTCCCCGTAGGTTGGGCACTCCTGCCCGACGGACGTAGGATCATCAACAAGAACGTCGTACTGAT
>SLMF01000746.1 GCA_007133715.1 Planctomycetaceae bacterium | reverse complement strand
GTGCCGGGCCGATGATCAACGCCTTATTTCAAACGGCGATCCGCGTGGCCAAGCGGGTGGCGAGCGAGACTTCGATTCACCAGCGCCGAGTCAGCATCCCGAGTGTTGCGGTATCGGATTTCGCCGCCCAGATTTTCGAACACTTCGACGACAAGTCCGTGCTGTTGATCGGTGCGGGCGAGATGGGTGAGGAAACGCTCCGGCAATTGAAGGAGCGGGGCGCGCGCGATCTGACCGTGGTGAACCGCAATCCGGACCGTGCCGAGCGCCTGGCGGCCAGTGTGGGTGGGCAGGTACTGCCTTGGGGACGGATGCCTGACGCGTTGGCGAGGGCGGATTTGGTGATCGGCACGACCGGATCGGAGGAACCGATTCTGACCGCCGCCAGCTTTCTCCCCATCCATCAGCTACGCCAGCAGCAGCCGTTGTTCATGCTGGATTTGGCCGTCCCGCGTGATTTCGAACCGGCGATCGGGGATTTTCAAGGCGTTTACCTGTACTCGATCGATGATCTACGCGAGGCCTGCGATGCGAACCGCCGAGCCCGGCAGAAGGAATGGCCGCAGGCCGAACGGATCATCCAGTCCGAGACGGCCTGTTTCCTGGCCGAACTGAATCATCGGGCGACCGGACCCACGATCCAGCGGCTGCGACGGCAAGCCGAGCGGCTGAAGGAGGACGAACTCCGCCGCTTGTGGAATAAACTGGACGGGGTTGACCCGCGGGCGCAGTTGGAGATCGAGCAGTCGTTCGACCGCTTGGTCAACAAACTGCTCCACCCGCCGCTGGAATGTCTGCGGGACGAAGCGGGTCAAGGATCGCATCGCGGGTTGCTGGACGCCCTGACCCGCTTGTTCCAATTGAAGGATTAAATCGGTGACACATGTACTGGTGACAGGCGGCGCAGGATTCATCGGCTCGCATCTGACCGAGGCCCTGCTGGCTCGCGGGGAGGCCGTCACGGTGGTCGACGACCAATCGACGGGCGATTTCCGGAACCTGGCGGCCGTCGACGGCCACCCGCATTTGACCTGCATCGAAGGCGACATCGGGAACCGCAGCTTGGTCGAACAGGTGACCGCCCGAGTGGATCAGGTGTACCATCTGGCAGCCGCCGTCGGCGTGGCCCTGATCGCCCGCCAACCGAAAGAGACGATCCAACGCAACATCCACCCCACGGAGATGCTGCTGGATGCCCTGGTCGCCCGCTGGCGACAAGGCGATCCGGTCCGCTTCTTCCTGGCCAGCACCAGTGAGGTTTACGGCAAGAACCCCAAGCCGCGGTTTTCGGAAGAAGACGATCTGGTCTTCGGGGCCACGACCTGCGCCCGCTGGTCCT
Organism: Planctomycetaceae bacterium; assembly: GCA_007133715.1. Classification (GTDB taxonomy): domain Bacteria; phylum Planctomycetota; class Planctomycetia; order Pirellulales; family Pirellulaceae; genus SLMF01. The sequence goes on along the minus strand of SLMF01000746.1, from coordinate 4,320 downwards.
ACGGGGCGTCGAAAGCGATCGACGAGTTCCTGGCCTTGGCCTGCCACCGCGAGTACGGCTTGCCGGTGGTCATCGGCCGCTTCTTCAATGTCGTCGGGCCGCGACAATCCGGGGCCTACGGCATGGTCTTGCCCCGTTTCGTCAATGCGGCCCTGGCCAACCAGCCGCTGATCGTCCACGATGACGGCAGCCAAGTTCGCTGTTTCGCACACGTCGCCGACGTGCTGGTCGCCGTGCTGCAACTGATGGAAACTCCCCGGGCGATCGGGCGCGTGTTCAACATCGGCAGCGACCAGCCGATCGCGATCGGCGAGCTGGCCCGCCAGGTCATCGCCGCGTCCGGGTCGACTTCGACGATCCAACTGCTCAGTTATGCCGAGGCCTACGACCGGGATTTCGAAGACGTCCGCCGCCGCGTACCCGATCTCAGCCGTCTCCAGGCGACCATCCCGCACCGCAATCACTACGATCTGCAGGCGATCATCCACAAACTGCTGGACCACGCCCGCCACTCGCACACCGCACCGCCGCCCTGAGATTTCGGCAAGCGTGCAGAAGTTGTTCTTCGTACTTGGTTCTTCGTTATGCGTGCGAAATTCACTGTCCGGTCGTTCCGACCGCCGGCTGTATACCGGTGCCCGTTGGCCGACAAAGGCACCGACTCACCCGTCCGCCCGCCTTCCATTTTTCTGTCCCCGTCATTTTTCTGCCCAACGATTGGGGGCCACTTCAATCGATGCCCGCTTAAGGAAGGAACAGAGCCAGAAAAATAGGGGAACAGAAAAATGCCAGCAGGAAGGCGACACCCGGCTTTCGCTTGAGAAAACACCCTTCGTGCGGACACGAGAAACCCCGTTCGGCCGTCTTACCGGATGGAGGCCCCACTTCAATCACGTGGCTTGGCCCCGTGCAAGCCGATTGGAAAAGCTGGCTGTCCCTGTTCCCCCACGTGAAAGTATTCCACGGGCAGCAGGTCCTGCTTTTGTTTCCGGAACCCGTCGGCACGTCTGCCGCCTTGGCACTGGGGGGCAATGGCGGTCGCCGCAAAAAAACTAGCTGCGTCCCTGTTTTCATTCCCTGCTGCCACCTGGCGATCAGTCTCTCATGTTGGCAGGTGGTCTTCCGTTTGATGCGAAGGGTCCCACGCCTGGAGCGTTCGACCGGAAATGCCCCGCGGCGAATTGACGACGTGCGGGAATCGCTCCAGAATAGGGACAAGTGGCAACCGCCGGATTCCCCTGACTTTGCGAGCGGTCCGAGGCAGACATCTGGAAGAGTTGGCTGTCTCCCCCGCCCCGCGCAGAATTACAGAGATGTCTCATGAAGACCCAACCCCTGGCCCTGACTCTGATCCTGATCCTGATCCTCAGCCTGCCTTGTGCCTTGCCCCCGGTTACTGCGGGAGAACCGCCGGGACTGCAGGCCGGCACGGCGGTGGTCGACATCACTCCTGACGTGTTTCCGATGCAGCTTCGCTCCGGACCGTCGTCCCATGTTCACGATCCGCTGCACGTCCGAGCGGTGGCTTTCCAGAACGGCACGGGACGAGCGGTGATCGCCGTGGTCGACGACATCGGCGTGGGACGCGAATGGACCGGTGAAGCCAAAGCTCGGGTTGCCGAGCGTACCGGGTGGGATTCAGGACAAATGCTGGTCGCCGCGACCCACACCCACAGCGCCCCGCGTGGGGGCGACAGTTCTCCGGGCCGCATCGCTTACCAGACCGGGCGTTTGGAAGGATTGGTGGAAGCGCTGAGCCAGGCGATCGAGAACCTGCAGCCGGCGCGGGTCGGTTTCGCCTCGGACGTGGAACCCAGCGAAGTTTACAATCGGCGATGGTTCTTGAAGGAGGGTACCATGGACAAAAACCCGCTGGGGGGCTATGACCAGGTCCGGACCAACGCACCCCGCCAGCATCTGCGCGAACCCGCCGGGCCCACCGACCCGGAGGTCAGCGTGATCGATATACGCACGCGGCGCGGGCGGGCCCTGGGCCTGATCGCCAACTACGCGCTGCACTACGTGGGCGGCATCCCCCGCGTGATCGAGGAGGACGGCCGGTCCGTGGGGATGGCTTCGGCCGACTATTTCGGCGAGTTCGCGCGGATCATGCCCTACCGCGTCGGCGGCTCGAATCCGCCCGAGGATTTCGTGGCCATGATGACCAACGGCGCCAGTGGCGATGTCAACAACATCGACTTCTACAGCCAACGGGCACCCCGCGCACCATTCGAGCAGGCTCGCATCGTCGCCGGCAAGACGGCAGACGCGGCGTGGCGGGCAGTCCGCCAGATTGAGACCTACCACGAGAATCCCGAGGTGGCCATGCTCCAGCGGGAAGTGGCGATCCCCTACCGAAGACCATCCGAGGAGGACGTTCAGCAGGCCCGGCAGTTGATGGAGCTCTCGCCCAGCGAGCGCGACCGCATTCACAGCCGCACCACGTCCGTGGCCTCGAACACCCTGCGCTATGCCGAATCGGACATGCCGGAATCGGAGCACGTGCTGCTACAAGCCCTTCGCATCGGCGATCAAGCCCTCGTCACGATGCCCTTCGAAGTCCTGGTCGAAATCGGACTGGAGATCAAGCAAAAGAGTCCTTTCCCGCGGACGTTCCTGATTTCGCTGGCCAACGGCAGCTACGGGTACCTGCCCCCGCCGCACCAGCACGAACTGGGCGGCTACGAAACCTGGTTGGGTACTTCCCGTTTCGCCCCCAACGCCTCCGTCCTGCTGACCGAACAACTCCTGGAAATGCTGGCGGAACTGCACCAGCCGCTTTCCGCCAGCCGCCCATGAGCTGTTTCCCGGAAAAGGTGACCGAGCCGAACCGTCAGACCGCGGGGGTCGCGGTATATGTTGTGCAACGCCTTCGGCGTAAGGCTCGCCGTCGCGTTTTCTGGAAAGCCAACGCCGCGGCCCGGAGCGGATAGAATCCGGAGCAGCCGTCGGCGCTGTTGCCCCAGACGAACAAGGCGGGTCAGAACGGCCGGGGCTCTTCTTGTTGGAAGGGACCTTCCTCCTCGGGAAGCAAGTCGCGGAACGCCACTCCGTAGATGTGCCACACGGTCACGAAGAGGGCGGCCACGATGGGCCCCACGACGAAGCCCACTGCGCCGAAGAGGAAAATCCCCCCGAGCGTGCTGATGAGGATGAGCAGGTCCGACATTCGAGCATCCCGGCCGATGAGCCGGGGACGCAAGAGGTTGTCGATGCTGCCCACCACGACCGCGCACCAGACGAGCAGCCCGACTCCCGACGCCACCTCTCCCACCAAGAGCAGATAGATCACCGCGGGAATCCAGATGATCGTGGCCCCGATGGCCGGAAGGATGGACAAGACCACCATCACCGTTCCCCAAAAGGCCGGGCCGGGTACTCCCGCTACCCAGAAGCCAAGACCCGCAGCGCCCCCTTGGATCAAGCCGATCAGGAGCGAGCCCTTCAGCGTAGCCCGGGTCACGGAGACAAAGCGCTCCAAGAGTTCGTCCTTTTGCCGCGGGTCGAGCGGGATATAGTGAAGGACCCTTCGCAGGAGGGCGGGCCCCTTCACCAGGAAATAAAAGATGGCATAGATGAGCACAAATGCTTGGAGGAAGAAGCTCAGCGTTCCCCGGGTAGCGGCAGCCAACACGCCCATGAGGAAGGGGCCGGTCCGACCGGCCGCCTCGCCGAGTATCTCCACGATCTTATCCGCGTCAGGGAGGAACTGGTCGGAAAATGGGATCTGCTGCAGCAGGGAGTGGACCTGGTCCATCCGACCCGCCTCCTGGAACCATGCCTGCGCTCCCTGGTTTATCTGAACCGCCTCCGAGGTCACGAGTGCCAGAAATAGGGCCACGGGAATCCCCACACCCGCCAGGAGGAGCAGCAGGGTGATTGCCGCGGCCAGTTGGCGCCCCATACGCAGCAGGAACCATCGATAGAAAAGGGATACCTTCGCCTGCGGAGGCGGCTTGCGTACGGCGACGGTCATGTGCGTCAGGAGCCATCGATAGAGAGGGTACGCCATGCCGGCAAAGATGGCCGCAAGGAGCACCGTCAGGAGGAACGTGCGGACCACCAAGAGGAAGATGACCGATATCCCCAGGGCCAAGCAGAGGAGAAATGCCCTGCGAAAGCGAATGGCCTCCGGGGTGGCGTCAGGCGAAACCCGGTCGCTCATCATTCGCGCCTCCTTCCGTTCTTACTCGCGGAAAACTGGCTGCGCACTCCCACCCGCGAGAACCATGCCGGCGCCAACACGCCGGTAAGCACCTGGACACGGGTTTCTTAACGGAACCAAAGAAGTAGGACGGACACTCCTGTCCGTCATTTCCC
>SLMF01000531.1 GCA_007133715.1 Planctomycetaceae bacterium | reverse complement strand
TTCAACGGGATCCTAAAAAACCGCCTGCAGGAATTGCACGCGGTGTTCCAGCAGGCGATTGACCAGCACGAGTATCGCGGCCGGTACCGCTGCGTGTATCCGATCAAGGTCAATCAGCAGCGTCAGGTGGTGGAGGAGATCGTGCATCACGGTCGGCCGCTGGGATTCGGGCTGGAAGCGGGCAGCAAGCCCGAGTTGCTGGCGGTGGTGGCGATGACGGATTCCGACATGCCGATCATCTGCAACGGCTTCAAGGACGCGGAATTCATCGAGATGGCGATGATTGCCCAGAAGCTGGGTCGGCAGGTGATCCCGGTGGTGGAAAAGTTCACCGAATTAGAGCTGATTCTGCGATATGGGCGGAAGGTGGGCGTGCGGCCGCAAATCGGGATGCGGGTCAAGCTGGCGGCGCGTGGTGCGGGGCGTTGGCAGAGTTCCGGCGGCTACCGCTCGAAATTCGGCTTGACGGTCGGCGAGATCCTGCAGGCGATCGAGGTGCTTCGCGAACAGGACATGGCCGACTGTTTCAAGCTGCTGCATTTCCATTTGGGCAGCCAGATCACCAATATTCGGCACATCAAAGCGGCGTTGAACGAAGCGGCCCGGATCTATGCAGACCTGGCCCGCCGCGATACGGGCCTGGAATACTTGGACATCGGCGGCGGGTTGGGCGTCGATTACGACGGCTCGCAGACGAACTTCGAATCCAGCATGAACTACACCCTGCAGGAGTACGCCAACGACGTGGTCTATCACGTTCAAGCGGTCTGCGATGACGCCGAGGTCGCCCACCCGCATCTCATTTCGGAAAGCGGCCGGGCAGTGGCTGCCTACCACAGCGTGCTGGTCTTCGGCGTGCTGGGAGTGGCCGAGCAGGGCGTTGCCGGCGAGTTGCCCAAGGAATTGGACGACCAGGAAGAACAACCGCTCCACGATCTGCTGTTCACCTACCAGGAGCTGAGTGTTCGCAATATTCTGGAAAGCTATCACGATGCGACCCAGTCGTTGGACACGGCCATGAATCTGTTCAGTGCCGGATACCTGGGCCTGGAGCAGCGTTATCTGGCCGAGAAACTGTTCTTTGCCATCTGCCACCGCATCCGCCGCATGACCGAACAACTGGAATACGTGCCGGAAGAGTTGGAAGGGCTGGACGCGATGCTGTCCGACACCTACTTCTGCAATTTCTCGCTGTTCCAGTCGATGCCGGACAGTTGGGCGATCAAGCAGTTGTTTCCCATCCTGCCGATCCACCGGCTGGAGGAGCGGCCCACGCGTCAAGGCGTGTTGGGCGACGTGACTTGCGATTCGGACGGCAAATTGAACAAGTTCATCGACCGCCGCGACGTCAAGAGCACCCTGCCTTTGCACCGCTTTGACGGGGCACCCTATCTGCTGGCCACCTGCCTGTTGGGAGCCTATCAAGAGATCCTGGGCGACCTGCACAATCTGTTCGGCGATACCAATGCCGTCCACGTCGATCTGACCGAGGACGGGTCGCTGGTGCTGGAATCGATCATTCGGGGCGACACGGTCAGCGAGGTGCTGGCCTATGTGCAGTACAAGGACCGCGACCTGATCAATCGTCTCCAGGCGTCGGTCGAGCGGGCGGTGCGCGGCGGGCTGATCGATCACCAGCAGGCCGGCCGCTTTGTCCGCGTCTACGAAGAGGGACTTCGCGGCTACACGTATTTGGAAGATTCCCCCGACGACGCCCTCTGAACGTGCCCCGGTGCGGGCGTGCCAGAGAACGCGTCGAGAAATCCTGCAAACCGCGGAGTGAACTGACGCTTGTGTCTTGGAAAACCACCCTTTAGAAAGGAAGAGCGATGTCACCACAAACCCTGACGCGTCTTTTGATTGCCCTCTTGACCGTCGTGCTGATCGTCTCGGTCGGGAGTTCGCCGGGGCGGGCCGAGCAGCAGCCGTTGCGTTTGATCTTCGATACGGATATGGGCAACGACGTCGACGATGCCCTGGCGCTGGGCTTGATCCACGCGTTGCAGAGTCGCGGCGAATGCCAGCTGCTGGCTGTCACGATCACCAAGGACCATCCGTTGGCGGCGGCCTTTACCGATGCGCTCAACAACTTCTACGGCCGGGGCGGGATTCCGATCGGCGTCGTGCGGGACGGCGTGACACCAGACCAGGGACGCTTCTTGGGCTTGGCGGAACAACGCGACGACGATGCGCTGCGCTACCCCCACCAGCTGCGCAGCGGCCGGGACGCGCCGGAAGCCACCCAGTTGCTGCGGCGGATCCTGGCAGACCAGCCGGATGCTTCGGTCGTGGCCGTCCAGGTGGGCTTCTCCACCAACCTGGCTCGGCTGCTCGATACGCCGCCCGATGATATCTCGCCACTGACCGGTCGCGAACTGGTCGAGCGCAAGGTGCGGTTGCTGTCGATTATGGCGGGTGCCTTCACGCCGATCAACGGGCGTCGGCATCTCGAGTACAACGTGGTCCAAGACATCCCGTCGGCCCGGAAGCTCGCAGCCGACTGGCCCACGCCCGTGTGGTGGAGCGGTTTCGAGATCGGGCTGGCCATCCGCTATCCGGCCATCAGCATCGAACGGGACTATGGTTACGTGGCCCACCATCCGCTGGCCGAAGCGTACCAGTTGAACAACCCCCCGCCCCACAATCGGCCCACTTGGGATCTGACCAGCGTGCTGCAAGTGGTCTATCCCGACCGGGGCTATTTTGATCTGTCGGCACCCGGCCGGGTGACCGTGCGGGACGATGGCGAAACGCGGTTCGAGGCAGCGGAGGACGGCCCGCACCGATACTTGCAGGTCAGTCCCGAGCAGATCATCCGGGCCACCGAAGCCTTTGTTCAACTGTGCAGCCAACCGCCGACGCAAACGGCCGACTAGCCCGGATTATTGGATGCGGGGGGCCACCTTAATCACCCTCATCAAGAGCATGCGTTCCGACGATCGGTTGCACACTTCTTCCATTCTCCGCATGAGCTGGGCAGTTGCCAAGTGGCGGCAGTTCCACGTCAAGCGATAATCGATTCGGTACACCGCGGCCACCACCACCTGTGCCGCCTCGCGCACCCTGATCTCGTCCGGATCTCCTGCCGAGGCTTCATCGATGACCACCTGCGAGACGTTACACACATACGCCTCGCGTTTCCGTTCATCGGCGGCAGGGGCAATCCCCGGCGTCGTGTTTTGGGGAAGAAACGGGGCCTTACGGCTCCCGCTCCCCGATCTGGTGGCAGCGCTTATGTCGATGCTGCACGAAGGTTCGCAATCCGGGCCTTCGCAAACCGGACAGCGCGCGACCGTTGACGGCCGATTGCGCAAGGAGTAGACTTCCTCACGGGAACCATCTACGTGAACCGGCACGTTTTCCGCGGAGCTCCAGAGCATGCCGCCTCAATTTCGCGAACGGTTCTGGAACAGGGTGCGTCGACCCTTCGCCGAGAGTGGTGCCGGCCGTCGCCTGTGCCTTGCCATGGCATGCGTTGCTGCGTGTTTCGGCCGCGCGGTCGGCGCGGCCGACTATTGCGTGGCGCCCTGCGGCGACCCGGGCGGCCCCGGAACCGCCGAAGCTCTCTGGGTTCCGTGGGAAGAATCAATTTCCTGCCTCTCCGGCTCGAGGATCGCTCGGCAGAAACCCTGTGATGAGATGAGTGAAGGCTGACTTCCGACCCCTTTAGAACATTCTACCATGATGAGGAGGACTGCAATGGGACCACAACACAGATGGATCGCTTTCCGAACATTGGCTTTGGCGTTGTGCTGTTGCAGTGTGGCCCCGCGATCGGCGGCGCGCGATATGTTCCAGTACAACCGTTACCCTGGTCCGGCGCTCGTGCAGGGTGTTGAACTGTATGAGGCGGAACAGGAAGGGACGGGTGATCCCGCGTCCTACGAGCGCCGTGTGGTCGCGTGGTGGCCGAGAGAGGGCGTGCATACCTACCCCGTCCGCGACGAGATGCCGCTGCGCACGTGGACGCTGAGAGAACCCGCGAGTTTCGATAATCTGCCGGAGCGTTTCGAGGCGCACCTGATTGGTTTCCGCGGGATCGGCAACCCGATCGACGACCCCTATTCCGGCCGGACGCATGAGCCGACGGTGGTGCTTCGGATGGAAGAAGGCCGCAAGCGCGCGTTCATGCGTGGCAGTTTCTCGGACGAGGACGTGAAATGGATCATGGACCTCTACGTGAAGGAGATGGCCCGCCTCATGGCCGGCATCGACGACACCCCGTACAAGACGCAGCCGCGCACCCTCGATGAATACCCCGGAACCGCCAAGCCGGGAGAGCCCGGTACACTGCGGCTGGAAACGGAGCATTTCGCGTTTATTTCGGGGTCGGAAGAAGCGGGTGAACGCGGTCGCTGGATCGATGGAAGGCATCCCGAGAAGGCCGAGCAATGGCGCCAGGCAACCATGGTCGTGGCGGAGCATTTCTGGGCTTTCAGCGAGTACGTCGGTAAGCTGATGCCGTATTGGGACCGAGACGAGCAGTACCGCTACGAGGGATTGGTCGGGCCGACGATCAAGGACGGATTCGAATCGGTCGGCGGCGGCGCCGGCGGCGGTTACGGACGATGCACGGCGGGACAGTTCGGTCCCTGGCCCGGCGGGTTGTTCCATGAATGGGGCCATGGCGATGTCGTGGGCCACAGGTATCGTCAGCCGCACGGGGAGGTGTACTGCCAGTTCCAGCAGGCGATGGCCTCCCCGGTCCATCTCACCGTCTACAACAACGTGAGAAACCCCTGGGCCAACGCGATGTTCGGAGCCTATAACTCGAACCTGTTTTTCATTCTGCTGGGCGATGATCCGAACTGGGGATACGGATGGCTGACCGGACTTCCCAAAGGCGTGGAGGAGCCCACGGCATGGATGACCATCGCCAGGGTGGGGGAACACCGCGGCCTGTTCGAGTCGGGACAGGGAATCCGCGGCGTGGGCGATATGGTTGGGGAGTATGCCGCCCGGAGCGCGGAGTTCGATGGTGAACTCCAGCACACGCTCAAACGGCAAGAGGGAGAGGTCCGGCGCAGTTGGTTGGAACCCGTCGATCCCGGCGAAGGCCTCTACCGGGGCGCCCGGGAGGAAGCACCCGAGCCTTTCGGCATCAACATCATCCCGCTTGAACCGGAAGGCGATGCCCGGAAAATCACCGTCGACTTCCAGGGGCGCCACGACCCCGAGGTCTTCAGCGACTGGAGAGCCTGCATCGTGGCCGTCGGGGAGGATGGGAGAAGCCGCTATACGCCCCTGTGGAACAAGGGCGAGATGACCATGGAGCGTCGCGAAGGGGATAAGCGTTACTGGTTGACGGTCGCCGCCACGCCCACGGCCTTGCTGCCGACCGGATTCAGCTTCGGGGGCCGGGGCGGGGTGCGCTACCCGTACGAGGTGCGGTTGACCGGCGCGCGACCGGGGCCGATCGGTGACGTTCCCGCAACGGGCGGGCGACATCCCAACGGCGGCGGCTGGGTCGCGGCCTCCGCGGAGGTTGCCGAGTCCGCCTACGTGGGGCCAAACGCCATGGTGCTGGACAGGGCGAAGGTTCTGGACCATGCCGTGGTGGAAGACCATGCGGTGATAAGGGGAAACGCCGTCGTCTCCGGCAACGCGCGGGTAAGCGGGCAGGCCGTGATCTCGGGCAATGCGGAATTGAGCGGCTACGCCCGGA
>SLMF01000747.1 GCA_007133715.1 Planctomycetaceae bacterium | reverse complement strand
CGTCCCGCGGCTTGCAGCACGTCCCCACGATCGCGCATCGGCTGCGATTGACCCGGCAGGAACAGCGTCTGCTGAAGTTCCTGCTGGACCACGAGACGGCCGTGCGGCAGGCCCGCCGCTGCCCCTGGCCACGCCTGCAACGGATCCTGATCGAATCGGCCAGCCAGGAACTGCTGGGTTACGCGCGGGCGGTGGCCGAAACGTTGGACGGGCACACGGCCGACATCGACTTCTGTCAGCAGCAGCTGGCGTTGCCCGCGGAGCAACTCAATCCCCCGCTGCTGTTGAGCGGTGACGCGCTTCGCCGCGCCGGTTTGCCGCCCGGCCCAGCCTACCGGTCCGCTTTGGCGGCGGTCCGGGATGCTCAACTGGAAAACCGGCTCCAGACCCCGGAGCAAGCGCTCGAGCTGGCTCGGGAGATCATCGCCCGGGAGCAAGAATCCGCCGAGTGAACTTGCTTCTCAGTAGCGGAGAAGAAAGAGGTGGTAGTCGCCGAAGTCGAGCTGCTCGTTCTCGACCTTGCCGAAAGCTCGCTGGCGATCACTCCGCAAAGCGAGCACAAGTCCCATGTTTCCGTGCCCCCGGCTCGGCTGCTCCGCTCCCACGTTACTCTTCCAGGCTCAATTTCATCTCGTCCAAGTAGAATATGCCGTCCCCATGTCGACGCCAAGAGGGCACTCACCGTCCGCGCCAGGCCCCCAGCGGGAGCACGTTGGCCCGTTCGGCCCAGGCGTCCCACTTGGCTTCGAGTTTGCGGACCAGGTCGGGATGCTCGGCCGCCAGATCGTTGGTTTCGGTGCGATCGGTTTGCATGTCGTACAGTTCCCAGGGCCGATTCTCCTTGGCCACCAACTTCCACTTTCCGTGACGCACGGCCCGGTTCGACTGGTGCTCCCAAAACAGCGGTTCGCTCCGCTCGATCGGTCCACCGCGGAAGAGGGGGCGGAGGCTGATGCCCTCGGCCGGTTGGATGGCCCGGCCATCCACGTGCTCGGGATAGACGGCCTGGGCCACGTCAAGGCATGTGGGCATCAGGTCGATCAGATGTGCCGGCTCATGCACCAGGCCCCCGTGTTGCTCGGCCGCAATGCCGCGTGGCCAGTGGACGATCAGCGGCGAGGCGATGCCGCCCTCGTGGACCCAGTGCTTGTACTCTCGGAACGGCGTGTTCGACACGTTCGCCCAGCCGCGGCCGTAGCCGATGTACGTGTCGGCCGGGCCGGGCATGACCCCGCGGCCCTGGCGCATGGGGTAGCCGTCGCGGGTTTGCTTGGGGATCATGTCATACTGGAGGGCTTCGTCCGGCATGGGTGGCAAGGGCGGTTCGGCTGGCCGTTCGGCCGGCCCGCGGGACGCCCCGCGGCCCATCCCCTCGGCACAGCCCCCGTTGTCGTGCAGGAAGAAGACCAGCGTGTTGTCCATCTGCCCCCGCCGCCGCAGTTCCTGGACGATGCGGCCGATGCCCTGATCCATATTGTCGATCATCGCGGCGTACACTTCCATACAGCGGGTTTCCCAGGCCACGTTGTCGACGGCCTGCCACGTTTCGGCCTGGGGCGAAAGCTGCCACGCCGGGTCGATCAATCCCAGCTCCTGTGCCCGTTCGAACCGGGCACGCCGGATCGGCTCGTAGCCGCCGTCGTACTTGCCGCGGTACTTGGCGATGTCGTGCGGCAGAGCGTGCATGGGCCAGTGCGGGGCCGTGTGGGCCACGTACATGAAGAACGGCCGATCGCCGTACTGCTCCTCGTGCTCGGCAATGAAGCGGACGGCGTGGTCGTTGATGGCGTCGGTGTAGTAGAACGTATCGGGCTGGTACTCGGGATCGGCGTAGGGCGAGATCAGCCTGTTGTCGCGTGTGAGCGAGTTGGGATCGTAGAAACTGCCCGCCCCGTGGATCGTACCGTAGAAGCGATCGAACCCGCGTTGGAGCGGCCAGTTGTGCTTGTCGGCCTCGGTCTGGGGACGCGTCTTCTTCGTCACGTGCCATTTTCCAACAGCGTAGTTCACGTACCCAGCCGGGCGCAGGGCCTCGGCGATGGTGACGCAGCGGTCGTTCAGGTCGCCCCGGTAGCCGTCGAAACCGCGGTCGTTCATCATGTGTCCCACGCCCGCTTGGTGCGAGTACAGGCCCGTCAACAGGCTCGCCCGGGTCGGGCAGCAGCGCGACGTGTTGTAGAACTGGGTGAAGCGCAGGCCCTGGGCGGCCAGGGCGTCCAGGTTCGGCGTGGCGATTTCGCCGCCGTAGCAGCCCACGTCGGAAAAGCCCATGTCGTCCGACATGATGAGGATGATGTTCGGCCGCCCTGCGGTTTCCGCCCCCGCCGGCATGGTTGCCAGCACGGCCGAGCAAATCGCCGCGATTCCCCACCCGATTTTCCGCGTCATCTCTCAGTTCCTTTCGCACGAAGAGGAGGTTGGTTCGTCATTGCCCGCCAAACGAGCCGTGGCGGCCGGCACCATTCTAATCGCGCCTCCGCCGATAGCAAGACGCCGGATACACCCCGCAAATCGTTTATGTCAGTCGGTCGTTGCCATGAGCACCCGTTCGCGGCGGGGCAAGGCTCGCGGCGTGGGACTCATGGTGCCACCTTGGTCATCCGGCTGGGGTCGTAGTGGAACGTGTTCCAGTAGTCGCGTTCGACGGCGCGGAAGTCGAAGGGTACGAGGGGGTCACCTCGCCCGGTTGCACGCTGACGAAGCTGTGCATCCGTTTGACCGCCCGAGCCTCTTCGTCCAGTGCCACGAAGAACAGCGATCGCAGGGCGGGCACTTCGAAGTGGGCTGAACCGTCGTCAGCCACGGGCACGGTGCCCAGGACCGAGGCCAATTGAAACGAGCCGCCGGCGGTGATCGGCCACATGCCCCCGGAAAAGTTGATCGGCTTGGGCAGGCGTTCCAGGACCAGCAGTCTTTTGATCTCGCCCCGCTGCACCCCTTCGAGATTGCGGCCGTGGTAAATATCGGCCAGGAACAGTTGCCCGGTGGACTGAGCCAGATCGATCCGATCCGGGATGATCGGTTCCCTCGAGCGGGGCACCAGCGGCCGTGGTTCCTGGCATTCCAGGCGGCAGCCGTCGGGCGGCCCGGTGATCCATTCCGTCCGGCCCTGTCCATCCATCACATGGATGCCGTGCCGGTCGACCACCAGGAAGCAATCTTCGGAGAAGGGGTAGGGATCGCGGTACAGGCTGCCCGTACTGACGCGGTGGGCGGAGGACCGATCGTCCGGGCCCCGGGACGGGTCGACAAGCGTGATATGGCCCATATGGCCCGGTACGCCGGGCCCCGGGGAGAACGAAGCCACCACCCGGTTGGTACCCGGTACTCGGGCACGCTGGACGCTTTGAACCCGAAATTCGCGTAGTAGTGATCAAAGCCGGTGACGCGTTCCGCAAAGACGATCTCATCCACGCCCGCCAGGGGGCCTTCCAGGAAATCGGCCAGCAGCGCTAGCGGCTGCAGGGGTTCCGGCTCGGGGCCCGGCCGCAGGCTGATCTGATCGGCCAGCCAGTTGCCGGAAGCGTTCAGGGCTTGCAACTGGACGCGGCCGAGATGGGCATCGGCCGCCAACGCTTGTTGGAAGAACTGCACGTGGGCCAGGGTTTGGCCGTTCAGTGTGACGTCATAGTAGGGAACTCGGGCCGCCAGGTGGCCGGTCACCTCCAAGCGGTTCACCACCGGCTGCTGGCCCTCCCAAACGCCCTGTCTGCCGGGATCGGCGGTGACCAGCGCCCGAAGCTCCCCCAGATTCCGCCAAGCGTGGCCGTCGAAGGCCTGCAGCCGGTTGCCCGCGCCCACTCGCATGTTGACGGCGATGCTGCGTGCTCCCGGCCCGCAGTACAGCAGCACGTTCATCGACCGGTCGCCGTCGGCGACATCGAACACGGCGAACTCCATCCGGAAGACGAAGCTGGACACCGACTCGGCGACGTTCTGGTAAAGATTGTTGGGATGAGGACGCAGGATCTCTGCGGAAGCCTGGCCACTGATGACCGACGCCTGCTGCACCCGAACGCCATCTTGCCGAGCCGTCCACGGGTCCAGACTGCCCTGGTCTGTCACGGCAAAACCGCCCTTGGCGAGCAGTTCGTGTTCCGCAGCGGCGGCCGGGCAGGTTGCCAGCAGTGCCAGCAGGATCAGCGGGACCAGCGGCAATCGCAGCAGCGTGCGAAGAGAACCAGCGGTCAAGCTTGGACGCCCCGGCGGCAGTACGCGGCGGGCTTGCCACTGCGGAGACGCGAGAAGCGGGAAACTGGGTGCCAGATGGTTACCGGATCGAGGCATCACAACGAGGGCTCCTGCCAACGAGAACACGGGCAATCGGTTCCAGGCTGTATTTTACGGCAAGCTTTCGCCCAGTGGTAGCGCGGGCGCGTGCCGTCCCGGACGGGCTGCGGGCCGAAGTACAGGCACTCGTGCCGCAATTCACAATGGATAGGCCACCAACGCCGGAAGTTAATCCGCCAAGAAATTACAGTCGCGTTGGATTTTATGCGAGGGCTGATTGCTCTGGGCTTGGTAGGTTCATCCGTTTCGTACTCGTACTCGTTCTCGTACTCGTACTCGTTCTCGATCGACTCGTTGGCCGAGGTTTGCGTTCGTGGGGTCAACCGAGTCAGCAGCGACAGCCTCCTTCATCAAGCGGGTTCACCACGTCGGCTGGATTCGTCATCCGCCCTCTTTCGAGTACGAGTACCGTTGCACTGAGTACGAGTAGGAGTACGCTTGACTCGCCGATGTGGCTCGACTGGTCTCCGAAAGATTCTCGTGTGTCCGAGCCCGACTGCGACGGGGGGGCCGCGCCCTGGATTGCTCGGCTCGGAACCGGGACAGCCGCTCCAAACGCGACCGCAATTTCTTGGCAGATCTTTGCTTTCTGCACATCCCCCGCAGGTCGGGATTTCGGGATTTCCTCGACACACTTCAATTTTCGATTATCAGCTGGTTTTCGAACAAATGGTGTTCATCCGGCGTTATGCCCCGCACACGGTGGCGAATATCACGCGGGCCTATTCCTGGCGTTACAAACCCGGGGGCGATCTGCAGGTCTTGGACGGTTTGCAGCCCGACGCCCCCACCCGCGACTTGATCGACGGACGGCTGGGCCCCGGCCACGTCCGCGGGATGGACTTGGGGTGGGATGGCACGCGGATCGTGTTCAGCTACGCCCGGCAACCGCATTGGCCGCCCCGGGTGGACACGACAAACTACTACGTGGAAGGGACCCATGTCTGGCAATTGCGGCAGGAGCAGGAACCGATGCGTCTGTACGAAATCGCCAGCGACGGTTCGCGCCTGGTCCAGCGTACCCACGATCCCTACTGGAGCGATTTCGAGCCGACTTGGACAGCAACGGACGACATCGTATTCTCCTCCGACCGCGCCGGCCGCTCGCAGCAATGTGGAGCTTTCGAATACGATCATTCCAGCTTCAACCTCTACCGCTTGACAACGGACGGGCAGATCCGGCTGTTCACGGACAGCAAGGACACGGACCGCTATCCTCACAGTCTGGACAACGGGTTGATCGCCTTTACGCGCTGGGAGTATCAGGAGCGGCACTTTATGGAAGTGCATTCGGTGTGGACGGCTCGTCCGGACGGCACGGCGGCCGATGCCTTGTACAAGCACCACATGCCCGCCCCGCTCGGACTGCGGGATGT
>SLMF01000404.1 GCA_007133715.1 Planctomycetaceae bacterium | reverse complement strand
CGCCGGAGGCGTGGGCGGAGGTCTGCGACAGTTGCCCCGGAAGTGGGAGGGGGGCACTGCATGGATGCGAGGTAATCGAAGCTCGCCGAGACACGTTGCGGGTGTGAGCGAGCGGGTGCCGGAAAAAAACGGACGCGGATTGTAGGGATTGCATCAATTCTGCCGCCTTTGCAGCCGATAAGACTATTCGAAGCTCGCGGAGGCTCACGCCGTGAACCGGGAGCGCACCCGGGGTTGTCGCCTTGACTCTAATCCTTGCGGTACTTACACTTATGACGTTTTTGTGCCCACGTCAACTGTACGACCCCGGCCTGCCGCTCCCCTCCCATCACGGAGTTTGGTGACGTGACCAAGAAAGAGATTGTCCGCGCGATTTCTCAGGAAATCGGCATGACGCAGCTAAAGACCAAGGAAATTGTACAGAAGACATTTGACGCCATCGTTCGCACGTTGATTGAAGACGAGCGGATTGAATTGCGAAATTTTGGCGTATTCGAGGTCAAGAAGCGCGCAGCACGGACGGGAAGAAACCCCCGCACAGGGGAATCAGTAAAAGTTCCGGAGAAGTATGTTGTCACGTTCAAGCCGGGGAAAGAGATGGAGAAGCGGGTGGCGTTGCTGGTTAAACGCCGCGCCGCGCGTCTCGCCGCACGGGCGGCTCGGGCGAAGAAACGTGACCGGCACACCAGCACCCGGGCGGGAGGAGGGCGGACCCGAAAAACGGCGGTGCCGCCTGCCGGTCCGGATAGCTAAGAAGTGGCTGCGGGTAGAATCCCGCCCACCTGTTTCACGAAACGCAAGTAGTTCACGACTTTCGCCACCGCTTCCGATTCATGGAGGATAGCACAGTGATGCGTCGGCTCATCTTAACGGCGCTGCTGGCAACTGCGCTCAGTTCCAGTGGAGGTTGTATCATTCCTGCTTATTCCGGTGATCCTGTCCGCAGGACCGAACAACTGCTTTATACCTCCGAGGATCTACGTACCCTGCTCAACGAGTGGGAGCGTTTTTGGTTCCTGGACCAGCCGAGCCACATGTCGCCTCAGCGGGTGCATGGCGGGGTGATCTAGCCCTCGGCCCGGCAAGCGGATACATTGGAGGCTTTTCGCGAGCCCTCCGCTGCGCAACGGTTGCAGGTCGAGGTCCCGCTGCCCGTGCCAGGTTTCGCTTTGACTCAGGAACATTCCGCTCCCTCGCCGGCTGCGGCCGAAGTCTCGCTCCGCGTGCAACTCGGCCGACTCTCCTTGCCCAACCCGATCCTGGTGGCTTCGGGAACGTTCGGCTACGCGCGCGAAATGCAGCAATTGGTCGACTTGGAGCGTCTGGGCGGCATCTTGCCCAAAACGGTCACTCGCCAGCCACGCCCCGGAAACCTGCCTTGGCGAACGGCCGAAACCACCGCGGGTCTACTAAACGCGATCGGGCTGGATAACGACGGCATCGACGCTTTCATCGCTTATCACTTGCCCTATTTGTGCGGAATAGGACCCCCGATTCTGGTTAGTATTGCGGGGCGAACTCCCCAGGAATTCGTGGAAATGGCCGAGCAGCTGGCAGCGGATCCGGGTGTGGCCGGGCTGGAATTGAACGTCTCGTGCCCGAATGTGACGGGCGGAGTCGATTACGGCACCAGCGCCTCGGCGTGCTGCCAGCTGGTGGCTGCGGTTCGCCAAAGTTGTGATTTGCCGCTGTGTGTCAAATTGACGCCCAACGTCACGCGGATTGCCGACGTGGCCCGGGGAGCCTGCGATGGCGGGGCAGATGCGATCAGTCTGATCAATACGGTGTTGGGCATGGCTGTCGATTGGCGCCGCCGCCGCCCGCTGTTGGGCAATGTGGTGGGCGGATTGAGTGGGCCAGCCATCAAACCGATCGCCTTGCGGTGTGTGTATCAGGTGGCGCAGGCGGTTGAAACGCCCTTGATCGGGATCGGCGGCATCGCCACGATCGACGATGTACTGGAGTTT
Organism: Planctomycetaceae bacterium; assembly: GCA_007133715.1. Taxonomy (GTDB): domain Bacteria; phylum Planctomycetota; class Planctomycetia; order Pirellulales; family Pirellulaceae; genus SLMF01. The sequence goes on along the minus strand of SLMF01000404.1, from coordinate 3,705 downwards.
TTGGTGGCCGGTGCTACGGCCGTGCAGATCGGCACCGCCAACTACTACGACCCGACCGTGACCATGCGTTTGCTGGACGCGCTGCCCGGCGCCCTACGGGAAGCCGGCGTGAGTTCGGTCAGCGAGTTGGTTGGGACGCTCGAAACCTCCCGCGGATAAAGGAAATCTTCCCACAGGACTACCATGCGTGTACTTTCAGGAATTCAACCGACCGGCCGTTTCCATTGGGGTAACTATTTCGGGGCCATCCGCCAGTACCTCCAGTTGCAGGAGGGGAACGAAGCCTACTATTTCATCGCCAATCTGCATGCGTTGACCACGGTCCGAAACCGGCAGCGGTTGTGGCAGGACACCTTGGACGCCGCGCTCGATCTGCTGGCTCTGGGGTTGGACCCCGACCGTGCGACGCTGTTCGTCCAATCGGATGTCCCCGAGGTCTCCGAATTGTGTTGGCTGTTGATGACCGGGGCGCCGCTGGGTTTGCTGGAACGCTGTCACGCATACAAAGAGAAAAAGGCGCGCGGATTGACGGCCGATGCGGGGCTGTTCACATACCCTGTTCTAATGTCTGCAGATATCCTGGCCTACGATGCGCAGGTGGTCCCGGTGGGCGTGGATCAGGTGCAGCACATCGAGGTATGCCGGGACCTGGCGGGCGGTTTCAACCACGAGTATGGCGAGGTTTTCACGATCCCGCAGGCCCAGGTGTTGGAGGATGCGGCCAAGGTGCCGGGTGTGGACGGCGAGAAGATGTCCAAGAGCTATCAGAACACGATCGAGATTTTCGAGTCGCCCGGGGCGATGCGGAAGAAGGTGATGCGGATCGTGACCGATTCGCGGCCGATGGAGCAGCCGAAGGAGCCGCAGACGGACCATCTTTATCAGTTGTATGCGTTATTTGCCAGCAACGCGGAGCGGGAGGCGATGGCGGCGCGGTACCGGGCGGGTGGTTTCGGGTACGGCGAGGTGAAGAAGGCGTTGGCCGCGGCGGCTCGAGACTACTTTGCCGAATCCCTGCAGCGGCGGGAGGAACTGGCCGCCCGTCCAGAGCGGGTGGCGGAGATCCTGGGCGACGGCGCGCAGCGGGCGCGCCGCAAGGCGGCCCAGGTGCTGGCCCGCGCCCAGCAGGCTTGTGGAGTGAAAAGGCCCGCATGAGAATTGTCGGCATCGGTACGGACATCAGCGAAACGCAGCGGATCGCCCGCATGATCGAACGTCATGGCGACGTCTTCCTGAACCGGGTCTACACGGCCCGCGAGATCGCTTATTGCCAGCAGCGCAAGGCGTCGACGGAACACTACACGGGGCGCTGGTGTGCCAAGGAAGCCGTGCTCAAGGCGTTGGGTACCGGTTGGTCGCGGGGTATCCGCTGGCGCGATCTGGAAATCCACAACGATTTGACGGGAAAACCCCGCATCCGGATGGAAGGCGTGGCAGCCGAGATCGCCCACCAATTGGGCATCGACGAGATCCTGATCAGCATCTCGCACTGTCGCACCCACGCCACCGCCTACGCCCTGGCAATCGGCAGCCAGCACAGCGGAACCTCGCCGGATTCGAGGTGAGCAGCTGCGAAGGAGTAAGTGCGGGCATGCCGGAGGCGTGAATAATTGGTGAGCGCACCCGTTATCTGCGTGGCTCCGCGTGATTGCAGGATTGACAAGGTGTTCGTTACCTGTGCTAATACGGTCTCGCGGGGAACGGTAATGCGCACGCTGGCTGGTTAGGCCGCTGGAACCGAGCCGACGGGATTTCGTCCAAATGCAGTAGCAAAGGGAGCAGGTTATGTCTCACGTTGTTCCAAGTGGCAGATTCGTGCTGCCAAACCGCAGCCAAGCGGGGTTTACGTTGGTGGAACTGCTGGTGGTTATCGCGATCATCGGTATTTTGGTCGCTCTGCTGTTGCCTGCCATCCAGGCCGCTCGGGAGGCGGCGCGGCGGATGAGCTGTAATAACAACCTGCGGCAAATCGGGGTGGGCTTGCACAATCACCACGACACCTACGGCCGTTTTCCACCCGGAATGCTAACCCAGGACCCTTATCTTCCCAACGCCACGAATCCGACCCGCACGTGGAATAATCACGGGGTGTTGTGGCTGACGTTCATCTTGCCCTATGTTGAACAGCAGCCCCATTACGACGAGGTGGCCCTTCACCTGAACAACTTCGATCGCCAAATCCCCTTCCAATGGTGGACTCACCCCAACGGCAATCTGGCTTCGCACGTCGTCAACACGTTTATGTGCCCCAGCGATCTGGCAGGGGTGTTTTTTCCGGGAAACTTGGGCTGGAGGCATGGCAAGTCCAATTATGTCGCGGTGGCGGCAGCCGGCTATTCCGGCCAAAATCGTGGCGGGGCTGACCGGGACACCCCCACCCGTTCCGTACCGATCCCCGGGTACAATCTGCCCGGCTATAACTCGACCTACAATGGCCTGTTCTGGCATAACAGCAGGACCCAATTCTCCGATATTGTCGATGGCACCAGCAATACGTTCGCTATCGCCGAGCGGGATGGAGCGACCATTCCTCGAGGCCGGAATGCTTCGCATTGGATGGGACCGTCGAACGCAACTTGGCTGAACCAGGGAATGACGGGAATCGACGCCGACCCGACCTACCGGCTGAACGTGACCCCCACAGGAATCGACCTGAATGAATGGGATACGCCTGGCAGCCTGCACCCCGGCGGTGCTAATTTCATGATGGCCGACGGCTCCGTCCACTTTATCTCGGACGATATCGATGGTGTGCTTTACGAAGCACTGGGAACCCGAGACGGTGGCGAACCGGTAACGCTTCCGTAATCCTCTCGTTGGAGTGGCTGCAATGCTTGGTGTTCTTTCGCGATCCCTGTACTGCTTGCTGGCCGCAGGAGTGGTTCTGCTGCTGTTGACAGGCTGCGGTTCCCATCCGGCTACCGGCCAGGTGTCGGGTGTGGTAACCTACGACGGCGAACCCTTGCCCTATGCTGATATCCGTTTCATTCCCGATCCCATCGGTCCCCGCGGCGCGATCGCCAAGACGGATCAGGCGGGCCGGTATCGATTGATGTACTCGGTCGATCGTGCGGGGATCATTCCCGGCAATTATCGCGTGGTGATTTCGACCCGCGGAGGAGGTCCCGACGCGAGCGGAGCGCCCGAATCCACCGGTTCGTCTGACAACCCCTATGAGACTGAGCCGTCCTCGATGACCGCCGGCGCCGGCCGGGAAATGCTGCCCATGCGTTATGCTTCGTCCCGAGAAACGGTGCTGGTGGCCGAGGTGGTCGAGGGTGATAATTCGCTGGATTTTCACTTGGAAAAGGACTGAGTCCCGCTCCGAGACGCGTGCCGTTCCCGCACGTATGGCGCGCGCGGGCCGGTTTGTCGTAGTACGCAACCGGCAGTGCCGTCCACAACGAAAGACGGTGCTTCGCATTGCCAACGCATTAGGTGTTGAGCCGGACTCGCTTTGGCCCGGAACGACGGCGATCAGCGGGCGGAAATGGCGCGAGTGATCTTGGACTCAGGAGCAGAGCTTGCTCCGCTTCGTGAAACCGCCTCGTGCGGAGCCGCATGCTAGGTGGTGTGGGGGCTGGCGGGGCAACCCGCCCGGCTACCCGATTTCGTCAGGTTTCGGCGGTGGGTTCGTACTCGTACTCAGCATCGCGGTACTCGTACTCATACTCGATTCGATCCTCCGCTACCCCGACCGTTCGT